>JBHENA010000008.1:0-28975 GCA_046262275.1 Chthoniobacterales bacterium | reverse complement strand
GGATGCTGGTGCGGGATGGAGTGATTGTTCTAGTCGCGCGCTCCGACACGATTGAAGAGCAGATGCCACCAGAAGCGGAGGTGGTTGACGCTGCGGATCGTGTTGTTCTCCCTGGGTTTGTTGATGCGCATACGCACCCTGTCTTTGCGGGTAACCGCGTGGACGAATTCGAAGCGAGGGCGCGCGGCTTCAGCTACGAGGAGATCGCGGCCAGTGGGGGCGGCATTCGTTCCACCGTCCGCAAGACGCGGGCGGCCACCGAAGCCGAACTGCGGCAACAGGCGTTGACGCATGCAGGCTGGTTCCTGCAGTGCGGGACCACCACAGTCGAAGCAAAATCAGGCTACGGTCTCTCACTGGCAGATGAATTAAAGCTTCTGCGCGTGATCCGTGACATGGGCGCGCAGACGCCGCTCGAAATGGTGCCGACTTTCCTCGGCGCCCACGCGATCCCGGAAGAGCATGAGGGAAACCCGCGGAAGTACGCCGAGACCGTTATCAACGAGATGCTTCCCGCTGTCGCGACAGAACAATTGGCGGAATACTGCGACATTTTCTGCGAGCGGGGCTATTTCAACGTGGAGACATCGCGGCTTGTCCTGAACGCGGCGAAGCGGCACGGATTAAAACTGCGCATGCATGTTGATCAGTTGACGAATTGCGGTGGAGCGGCGCTGGCAGCTGAGCTCGGAGCAACCACGGCTGATCATCTCGAGCAGACCGAGGAGGAAGGAATCGCCGCGTTGAAACGGGCGAATGTTCAGCCGGTTCTGCTTCCGGGATCGGTTTACGCACTCGGCAAAACGCGTTATCCCCGTGGGCGCGACATGCTCGATGCGAGTCTCGCGGTGGTGCTGGCTACGGATTTCAATCCTGGTTCTTCTCCTACGCCGTCGATTCCAATGGTCCTCTCGCTCGCGGCCACACAAATGAAGATTACCCCTGCGGAGGGTGTCTCTGCCGCGACAATCAATGCTGCGTATAGCCTGAATCGGGGCGACGAGATTGGTTCACTCGAAGCGGGCAAACGCGCCAACTTCGCGATCTTCGATTGCGGAGATTATCGCGAGCTCGCTTACTATTTCGGAATCCCGCAGACGCATTCCGTCTACGTGCGCGGCGAGCGCGTCTCGCAAGCGCTGTAGCCGCCTCGCTGCGTCGAGGCGTAGCGGGTGTTTTCTACGTCCACGCCCGGAACAGCGACCCAGCGCTGTTGCTACAGCCGAACTTTCCGCTCCAAAGTTTGCGCAACGGATGTCGCGCCGTTAGCGTCGCTCCGCTCATGAAAGTGGAGGTCGAAACACAGCCCCATAGCGTTGCAACGCTTCGCATCGAGTTGCCGCCGGAAGAGGTGCGCAAGGAATGGGATGCGCTCGCCAGCAACTACGCCCGTTATGCGCGTATTCCGGGTTATCGCCCAGGGAAGGCCCCAAAGCCGGTGGTGGAGAAGAAGTTCCGCAAGGAAATCCAGGACGAGCTGACGAAGAAGCTTGTTTCCAAGAGCTATCATGAAGCAATCGCGGCGAAGCAGTTGCGCGTGGTCTCGCTCACAAATGTAGAAGATGTCGAATTTGGCGATGACCGCTCGATGCGTTTCCGCGCGACAATCGTAACGGCGCCGGAGTTCGACCTTCCTGAGTACAAGAACATCCCGGTGGAACTGCCACCGGCGGAAGTGACTTCAGCCGAGGTGGACGCCGCATTGGAACGTCTGCGCGATCAATCCGCGGATTTCGTCGATGTGCCCGACCGGCCGCTGGCGATGGACGATTTCGCTGTGATCGACTTTACCGGCGCGATCGACGGAGTGCCGATCAGCGAAATCGTGCCCGAAGCGAGCAAGAACCTGCATGGCGGCAAGAAATTCTGGCTTCACATCGGTCCCGCGAATTTTCTCCCGCAGTTCTGCGACCAGATCGTGGGGATGAACCCCGGTGACACACGGAGCGTCCAGGTATCATTCGCCGCCGATTTTCCTGTTCCGGAATTGGCCGGCAAAAAAGCGGACTACGCGGTTACGTTGAACGAGATCAAGCAGAAGGCGCTGCCAGCCTTGGATGATGCGCTTGCCGCAAAGCTGCTCCCGGGTAAGAGCTTGAGCGATCTGCGTCACACGATCGAGCACAACCTCGAACATGAGAAGGAGCACGAGATCGAGCGCGCGAAAGAATCGCAGGTGGTGAAGTTCCTCCAGGAGCACATCAGCTTTGATCTGCCGCCGGCTCTTCTGAAGAACGAAACGCGCCGCGCGTTGAACGAGCTGGTGCATCGCAATCGGGAGCGCGGTGTGCCCGATGAAATGTTAAAAGGGAAAGAGAAAGAGCTGATCGAGGGTGCCGGCTCGCTCGCCGCGCACCGGCTGAAGACGAACTTCATCCTGCACAGAATCGCCGAGCGCGAAGCCATCAAAGTGACGCGGGAGGAGATCGACGAACGGATCCGGGAACAGGCTGCGCAATACAGCGTTTCGGTGGAAAAAATGCGCAAGGAACTTGCCGAACACGACCGCCTGGACGGGCTCGCGGAGGAGCTTCTACTGGGCAAGACCCTTGATTTCCTGAAGGCGAATGTTAGCGTCCGCCCGTCTTCTAATTCGCCCGCCGCGAGCATTTCCTCCCATTAAAAATGACCCTTCCGAATACAAATTTCTCCAAGTCCGTGCTCGTTCCGATGGTTGTGGAGCAGACCGGTCGAGGCGAACGCAGCTATGACATTTACTCGCGGCTGCTGAAGGACCGGATCGTGTTTATCGGGACGCCAATCGATGATCACATCGCGAATCTGGTGATCGCGCAGTTGCTCTTTCTCCAGATGGAAGACGGCAAAAAGGACATCAACATGTACATCAACTGCCCGGGCGGGTCGGTGACGGCCACCCTGGCGATCTACGACACCATGCAGTTCCTCACCTGCGACGTGACGACCTACTGCCTGGGGATGGCCGCCAGCATGGGCGCGGTGTTGCTTTGCGCCGGGACGAAAGGAAAGCGATTCGCGCTGCCGAATTCCGACATCATGATCCACCAGGTCTCCGGCGGAGCGCAGGGGCAGGCGAGCGACGTGGAGCGCCAGGTCGAGTACATGTTCAAGCTCAAGAAGCGCTTAATAAAGATTATTTCCCAGCACACAGGCAAGCCGGAGGACCAGGTCCGGTTTGACTCGGACCGCGATTACTACATGTCCGCTCTGGAGGCGAAGGGGTATGGACTGGTGGACGAGGTAATCAAGTCTCGTAAGGAGGCAAAATTGCTCGATGGGGTGGTGGCGAAGGACGCAACCGCGATTGCCGAGGCGGCGTTGCCGCACAAGGTCGAGGAATAGAAGTTGCTCTTTTTAGGGGCGAATCCATGGCTCGCGCTTCCAACCTCACGATGTGCTCCTTCTGTGGCAAAAGCCACGCGGAGGTGCGCAAACTCATCGCCGGCCCCGGCGTCTACATCTGCGATAGCTGCATCAACGTCTGCAAGAGCATCCTGGACAAGGAGCTAAACGAGGACGCGCGGCGGCAATCCTCCAACATTCGGGTCCCGAAGCCGGCGGAGATTCGCCGTTCGCTCGATCAGTACGTGATTGGGCAGGAAGTGGCGAAAAAGACCCTCTCAGTCGCAGTCCACAACCACTTCAAGCGCGTCATGCAGGGCGCGCCGCCGGCCGAAAGCTCGTCCACCTTTCAGCCAGATCCCTTCGCGGAGGTCGAAATCGAGAAGAGCAACATTCTCCTTATCGGTCCCACCGGCTCCGGCAAAACGCTCCTCGCGAAGACGCTGGCGAAAATTCTCGATGTGCCTTTCTGCATCGCCGACGCTACCACCCTGACCGAGGCGGGCTACGTCGGTGAAGACGTCGAAAACATCATTCTTCGCCTTCTCCAGAATGCGGATTACGATGTGAAACGCGCGGAGATTGGCATCGTTTACATTGACGAGATCGACAAGATCGGGCGCAAGACTGACAACGTAAGCATCACCCGCGACGTCTCGGGCGAGGGCGTGCAGCAGGCGCTTCTGAAAATTCTCGAGGGCAGCACCTGCAACGTTCCGCCACAGGGTGGCCGGAAGCATCCCCATCAGGAATACATTCAGGTCAACACGGAGAAGATTCTGTTCATCTGCGGCGGCGCCTTTGTCGGACTGGATAAGATCGTGCAGAAGCGCATCGGCAACAGAATGATGGGTTTCGGCAGCCCCACCCTGGAAGTGGAGGAGGCCCTCGCAAAACAGGCCGTGCGCCAGGTGGAGCCGGAGGATCTCTTGAGCTTCGGCATGATCCCGGAATTTATCGGGCGTTTGCCGGTCGTGACTGCGCTCGACGCACTCACCGAAGAAGAGATGGTCATGATCCTGACCGAGACGAAAAACGCGATGATCAAGCAGTACACCAAGCTCTTCTCGATGGAAGGTGTGCGCTTGAGCGTGACGAAGGACGCGCTGAAAGCGCTCGCGGGTCAGGCGGTGACGAAGGGAACAGGTGCTCGCGCGCTCCGTTCCATGCTTGAGCGGATCATGCTTGATATCATGTACGACGTGCCCAGCCGCGAAGACATTGCGGAGGTCACAATCAATCGCGCGGTGGTCGAGGGGAAAAAGCTGCCGTTGGTTCGCAAGAAGCAGGACAAAGACGCGGCCTAGAGTCGCGTTTGCAGGAAGCGTTACAGCACCGCGTCCTGCGGGCTTGAATGCTGCCACGTTGTGACGATTACGTTGTAACGTCCTCCATGCGCGTGGTGGTAATAAACACCGGGACCGAAATCCTTCTCGGCGATGTTTTGAATACGCACCTCACGTTTATTGCGCGTGAGATCTTCCCGCTTGGATTGCGCGTCTCGCGACAGGTGACAGTTCCCGATGGAAGCGCAATTCAGGAGGCGCTCGCTGACGCATGCAGGCATGCAGAGATCATCTTCGTGACCGGCGGTCTCGGACCCACCACCGACGATCTTACCCGAGAGTCCGCTGCGGAAATGCTCGGTTTGCCATTGCGACGGGATGCGGAGCTCGCGGCTGCGATCACGGATCGGCTAAAGACGCGCGGTTTTCCAATGACTGATCGTATCTTGCGGCAGGCCGATGTCCCCGAGGCTGCCACCGTTCTCCCGAACGATAACGGAACAGCGCCGGGCTTGTATCTGCCTGCGCAAGCGGGAGAGGCGAGCGCTACGCCGCACCTGTTTCTGCTCCCAGGTCCGCCGCGAGAGCTGAAGCCGATGTGGAGAGAATCCGTGTTGCCGATTCTCCGGCAGATTGTTCCCAGCGGGGGAGCCGTGGGTTGCCGGACGTTCAAGCTTGCCTGTGTCGGCGAATCGATGGTGGAAGCAGCAGTCGGACCTCGACTCCTGGCGCTACCGAATGTCGAGCTGGGTTATTGCGCACGCGCGGGCGAAGTGGATGTGCGCGTGCTTGGCCCGCATCCCACGCTCGAGGCAGCGGAAGCGATTATCAGGAGCGCCTTTCCAGTCTCACTTTACAGCGCTTCGGAGGAAGACCTCCCCGAAGTGGTGGTGCGGCTGCTGACTGGCCGCAACGAGACGCTGGTGACGGCCGAATCCTGTACCGGCGGCTACTTGGCGCATCGGCTTACGAACGTGCCCGGAGCATCGGCTGTTTTTCTGGGCGGCCATGTAACGTATTCAAATCAGTTAAAAGCGGAATCTCTGAAAGTTGATCCCGCGCTAATCCAGGAGCATGGCGCGGTCAGTAAAGCCGTCGCGGCACAGATGGCTGCAGGAGCGCTGGGTAAAACAGGTGCGACCTACGCTCTTGCTACGACAGGGATTGCTGGTCCTGGCGGCGGTTCGGCGGAGAAGCCGGTCGGCACCGTGTTGATCGCGCTCGCCACAGTAACGGGACACAATGAGGTGCAGCATCGGCGGTTCCAAACCGATCGCGAGACTTTCAAGCATCTGACAACGCAGACCGCGCTCGAGATGTTGAGACAGCGGCTGCTCTGATTCCGGAAACTACTCGGCGACTTGGACCGGCGTGCCAGGCTTTACCCGATGGAAAAACATCTCGGCTGATTGCGGCGGCATGCGGATGCAGCCATGCGAAGCCGGGTAGCCTGGCAGAATGCCGACGTGCATCCCAACGCCATCGCCCGTCAAGCGCATGAACCAGGTCATCGGCGCCCCGACAAAGTGCGTGCCGCTGGGGGCTGAGTCGATGCGAACACTTACACCGCCGCGCACCGTCCGTCCGGCGCGATCTTTGAAGTCGCCGTAGATGTTTGAGCGATGGTCTTTGTCCTTCTGCAGGATGGTGAAGTTGCCTTTCGGTGTCATCCCCGCGCGTTTTCCCGAAGAAATCGGGGTGTCGATCACCACCTGATCACCCGCCAGCAAATACGCGCGTTGTTTCGAGAGGGAGACAACCACGCGCGACTGCTCCGGCGTCAGGCTGTCGTATACCTGTTTGTTGACCGCGATGGGGGCTTGTTTGCTGATCAACTCCGACGCTTTCCGCATCGGCTGACGGGTGGCGGGAGCGGGGGACTTCCGCGCCGCGGGCGCAGGAGCAGTCGGTCGCCCTGGCACGCCGGGGCGAGGAGCAGGAGCAGGGCTCTGGCGAGGTACGCCTGGGCGAGGGGCAGGAGGCCTCGGAGTCTGCGCCTGCGCCCAGTGTGTTGAACAAACCAGAGCAGCTGCGAGCAATAGGCGCGAAAGCGTGGTGATCACGGCGTCATGCGTCAATGTAGGTGTTCACCCGCTGCAGCCAGCCCGGCAGCCAGCGCGCTTCATTGCGCGCGGGGGGCGAATTCTGAACGCGCCGTGTCAACACCTTACGAGCCGAATCGCGAAAGTCCCGCGCTGCTGCGGCTCCACGTTCGCTTCCAGCCATACCTTCGAGCACCTGGAACAAGCCCCATCCTTGTCCGTTATAGCGCTCAGTGTCGAGCAGACCTTCACCTTTGAAGTTAACGTAATCCACCAGCGCGTAGCACCCCTGCGGAGTGCTCGCGACCCGATCGAATTGCTGCTCGAGGTGTGCACGCGCCGGCGGCGCCGCCGCCAGCATCTTGGGAAGCGCCTGCTCCAGGCGTTGCACCAGAAACTGCGCCTGAAGATCAACTGTGTCAGCCAGGAACCGGCGCAGCTCGGTCATTTCCGGTGTTTGACTTGCCGCGAGAAACTCTGCGCGCGAGCTCCAAGGGCAACCCGTGGTCCTGTTTCGAAGTACAATCTCTGGCAGCTTGGCACGCTGGGCGGAAGCATAGCTGACCAGTTGCGGAAAACTTTCCGCGAACGGACCGCGAACACCTTTTGGGTACCAGATGAAGTGGCCGATCCCGAGGGAGGCGAAATTCTCTCCTGTGTTCCAGGCGGTTAAGCCCGAGACCGTTCCGCCGCACTCGTTCTGCCAGATCTTTTTGCCGATGCGCAACGCTTCAGCGCGTGAGAGATCAATCGCACCAGCCCGCGCGGTGCTGAGGAGGACAAATAGGACGCAACCGGCTCTCGCAAGAGACCGCAGGACAGCCCCCGTCCGTCGCCTTGACGCACCGTCTTTATCCATTAGCGTGCAACCCTCCGCGGCACCTGGGCCTCCGACGGACCCGCTCTGCTGCGCAACACTTCTCATGAAAGCACTTTGCATTTTCTTTGCCGCCGTTCTTGTCGCTTCCGCCGCCTTTTCACAAGAAAAGGGCCAACTCAAAGACGAGAAAGACAAGGTCAGCTACAGCATCGGATTGGATATCGGCAACACGTTCAAAAAACAAGGAATGGATATCAATCCCGATGTGCTGCTCGCAGGGATGCGGGACGCCCTCACCGGAAAGCAGCCGCTCCTGACCGAGGAACAGATGAAGGAGACGCTGACGGCCTACTCGAAATCGATGATGGAGAAGCAGGCCGCCAAAACCAAGGAAGCGGGCGCGGCCAACGCGGCGGCAGGGGAGAAGTTTCTCGCGGAAAACAAGACCAAAGAGGGCGTGAAAACGACCCCCAGCGGGTTGCAATACAAGGTCATCAAGGAAGGCAGCGGCGAACCGCCGAAGGCTACCGACACGGTCGAAACCCATTACAAGGGGACCTTGCTGAACGGGACGGAGTTTGACAGCTCCTATAAACGCAACGAGCCGGCGAGCTTCCCCGTCAATCGGGTCATCAAAGGTTGGACCGAGGCCCTGCAGATGATGAAACCGGGATCGAAGTATCAGCTCTTCATTCCTTCCAACCTGGCCTACGGCGAACGCGGTGCGGGGCAGGCGATCGGTCCCAACGAGACGCTAATTTTTGAGGTGGAACTCCTGAACGTGAAACCCGGCGCAACAGCGGACGAAGAAGAAGCTCCCGCCGCCGCCGCCGAGGCCGCGCCTTCCGCAGCGGCTTCACCCGCTGCAAAAAGTACGCCTACGCCGAAAAAGCCGTAGCACGTTCTCGCGACCGGTTCAGCGTGTCTCTGCGCTCTCCGTTTGCAACGCCAGACGAGGCGCATCGCCCCAGAGATCTTCCAAGGCGTAAAAGCTACGTTTATCCGCGTGGAAGATGTGGACGATCACCTGCATGTAATCGAGCACGATCCATTGGCTGGCGGGGAACCCGTCTACCGCCGCCGCTCGAATCCCGTGTGTTTTCTTCAGCTCGCTTTCGATCTCGTTCGCAATCGCCTTTAGCTGCGGCTCGGATCCGGCCGAGCAGATCACGAAAAAATCGGTGAACGTGGAGATCTCCCGCAGATCCAGCACCGTGATCTCCTCCGCCTTCTTGTTCGAGGCCAGCTCGGCGCAGGTTCTTGCTAGACCTTCTGAAGTTATTTGCGCGACTCCTTGTAAAGCTGCTCCCGGCGAATGATGGCTTCGACCGCCGGCGGTACGAGATAGCGAATCGACCGTCCGGTGGCAACTCTGTTTCTGATGTCGCTCGCCGAAATATCGAGGGGCCGGCGAATGGTCGGAAATTCGCTCCGCGTGGCGGTTTCTCCGCGGTCCAAAACCACGAAGCGCACGAGCGCGCGCAGGTCTTCGAAGCGGTGCCAGGTGTGAAGTGCCGGCAGGTTATCCGAGCCAATCAGGTAAAAGATCTCGGCTTGCGCATCACGGCGTTGGAATTCCTCGATCGTGTCGATCGTGAAGGATGGCGGCGGACGCTTGAGCTCTGTTTCGTCGACAAAGAATCGCGCTTCGCCTTCCAAGGCTGCGCGCAACATTTCCAGTCGCACCTCCGCAGGCGCAGGCCTCTGCTTCAGCTTATGGGGCGAAAGCGCGACCGGAACGAAGACGAGCCGCTCTAGCTTCAGCTTCTCCAAAGCCTCACTGGCCAGGATGAGATGCCCGTGATGAATGGGATCGAACGTTCCGCCATAGATGCCGATTCTCTTCAACGCGCTGGAAGGGTAGCGCAAGCTTCCAGCTTGCACGAGCCAGCCTGCAACCTAGAAGGTTGCGCTACATGCTCGGTCAACTCCTTCTCACCGGTGTCCCTGGGACCGAATTGGACCCTCGAAGCGCGGCGTTGTTTCGCCAGGTCCAGCCCGGCGGCTTCATCCTTTTCGGGCGCAACATCAAGAGTCCGCCGCAACTGCGGAAGCTGATCGACGATCTGCGGGATCTGAGCGAGACCGAGCCGATCATCACAATTGACCAGGAAGGCGGGCGCGTTTCACGTCTCCGCCTGATCGGGAACGAACCGCCCAGCGCGCAACAGCTCCGCGAGCGAGACGACATCGCGCTGGTGCGCCGCCACGGGGAGATCACCGGGCGTTTGCTCCGGCTCTTCGGTTTCAATCTCGACCTTTGTCCCGTGCTGGATATTTCGTTTAATGACGAGGCGGACAATTCATTACGCGGGCGATGCTACGGGAGCGATGTCGAGCAGGTTGTGCGGTTCGCCGGTGCGTTCAATGATGGGCTGCGCGGTGAGGGGGTGGCGAGCTGCGGGAAACATTTTCCCGGCTACTCCGCTGCGCAGGTGGATGCGCACCATGATCTGCCCAAAATTGAGCGGTCACGCGTCGAGCTGGAGCGGGAGGAGCTTGCAGTCTTTCGGCAGTTTGTCCGCCGCGTTGACAGCATGATGAGCTGTCACGGCTGGTATCCGTGCTTCGATCCGGCAAAGCGGCCCGCTTCTCTCTCTCCCACGATCGTGACCGCACTGCTGCGCAACGAGCTGGCGTTCGAAGGCCTCGTGATGACCGACGATCTCGATATGGGCGCCGTTTTTAATGAATACGGCCTCGCAGAAACGATCCGCATGGCGATCAGCGCGGGCAACGATCTCGCGATGATCTGCCACCGTATCGATGCGATCGGCGAGGCGCGAAAAACAGTGACAGAGCTGCCGCGTAAGGAACTCGATCGTGCCATCGAAAACATCATTCGCTTCAAGGAGCGGATGTCGCCGCCGCATCAATTCTCCGAAGCGGCTTTCCGGGCCCTCGATCGGGAAGTCTGGGAACTGCGGGTCGCGGTTCTCGGCGAGAAGCGAGCGACGGAACGCAGTCCTGAAGATGGTAAGCGTTCGCCGGTGGAGACGTACTAGCCACCGCCTGCGCCACATTGACGATACTTCGCGCAGCCCATACCCTTCGCGCGTGCAACCGGAACTCGAGCAATTGCTGGTTCTGCAAAGTCGCGATCAGAAAATAAAACAAATCCGGGCGGAAGTGAAAACGCTGCCGCAACAGCGTGCTCAGCTCGATGGACAACTGGCGACCAGCGCGGCAAGGCTCGAGGCGATCAAGCTCAAGGCGAAGCAGCTGGAGGTGGAGCGCAAGAAACTGGAGCTCGACGCCGGCACGCGCCGGGAAAGCATCAATCGTCTTAAAACCCAGCAGTACGAGACGCGGAAGAACGACGAATTCCGCGCGATCGCGCACGAAATTGAACGTTATGAAAACGAGATCCGGCAGATCGAGGACCACGAACTCGACCTGATGGAGCAAATAGATCACCTGAAGCTGGAAGTCAGCGGCGAAGAAAAAACAGCGGCGGCTGGCCGTGAATCAGTGGCGCGACAGATTCAGGACCTGGAAGAAAAGGAGCGCGCTTTAGACCAGCGGCTGCAAGAGCTGGTGAAAGAACGGGCGGAGATCGCCAGCCGCATCGACGAGGATGTCCTGAATCGATTCGAGAGACTTTTCGCCAGCAAAGGCGATGCCGCGGTAGTAGCGCTCGAGCATGAAGTTTGCACCGGCTGCCACATGAAGATCACCGCGCAAACTGCGCATCGGGTAAAAGGCGGACGCGAGATCGTTGGCTGCGAGCAATGCGGCCGGATTCTGTACTCGGCGGAGTAGCGACAGGGTAGCGCATGCCTCCGGCTTGCGCCTTTCACCGCGCAAGCGGGACGCATGCGCTACACGTTGAAACGAAACTCGACCACGTCTCCATCCTTCACGACGTAGTCCTTGCCTTCGATCCGGAGCTTGCCGGCCTCCCGCGCTTTTGCGAACGAGCCCAGCCCGACAAGATCGTCATAATGCACCACCTCCGCCGCGATGAAGCCGCGCTCGAAATCTGTGTGAATGACGCCAGCGGCGGCCGGCGCCTTGTCGCCTGCGCGGATCGTCCAGGCGCGGGTCTCCTTTTCTCCAGTGGTCAGGTAGGTGCGCAAGCCGAGGAGATGGTAAACGGCCCGGATCAACGCGCTTACGCCGCTGCCTGAGACGCCGAGGTCGCGCAGATACTCCTGCGCTTCCGCTTCGCTCAAGTCGACCAGCTCGCTCTCGATCTGCGCGCTGATCACAATCGCTTCGCTACCGAAATGGTTGGCCGTGTATTCCTCGACCGCATGCACATGTGGATGATCGGCCGCCGCCGCGAGCTCTGATTCGGCAACGTTGCAGGCAAAAATGGTCGGCTTGGAAGTAAGCAGAAAAAAATCGCGCGAAATTGTCTTTTCTTCTTCTGTCAAGGTCGCGGTGATGGCTGGCTTCCCTGCGTCCAGATGGGGCAACAGTTTATCGATGACTGCGTTCTCCGCTTTCGCTGTTTTGGAACCGGCCCGCACTTCTTTTTGCAGTCGGTCGTGTCGCTTTTGCAGCGAGGCAAGATCGGCCAAAACGAGCTCGGTGTTGATTACCTCAATGTCGCGCACCGGATCAATCGCGCCGCTGACGTGGTGAATATCGCCGCTCTCGAAGCAGCGCACCACCTGCACAATCGCGTTCACTTCGCGGATGTGGCTGAGGAACTGATTCCCCAGCCCTTCGCCCGCGCTTGCGCCTTTTACCAAGCCAGCGATGTCCACGAACTCAATCGCGGCCGGCACAACTTTTTGTGAATTCGATAATCTGGCAAGCGCCTCCAGCCGCGGATCCGGGACGGTGACGACGCCAAGATTCGGATCAATCGTGCAGAAGGGGTAATTCGCCGCCTGCGCTTTGCGCGTACGCGTGACGGCATTGAAAAGGGTCGACTTGCCGACGTTCGGCAGACCGACAATTCCGGCGCTCAGCATCGGCCAATGTAGCGCAACCTTCCAGGGTGCATTAGCAAGCTGGAAACTTGCACTACCTTCGCAATAGCAGCCGAAGGCTATTCAGCACCACCAGAACCGTGCTGCCTTCGTGGGCGAAAACTCCGAGCGCGAGCGGTATGCCGCGCGTCACCGCAAGCAGACCCATGAAGATGACCGTCCCGAGGGAGATCGCGATGTTCTCCCGAATGATGCGGCGCGCGCGTCGGCTGAGCTCGAATGCGGTGAGGAAGTTCTCCAGCCGATCGTTCATTAGCACAACATCGGCTTGCTCCAGGGCGGCATCGGAAGCGCGCGCGCCCATCGCCACACCGACATCTGCGGCAGCCAGGCAGGGCGCATCGTTTACCCCATCGCCGATCATAGCCACCGTGCCGCACGATTTCAGCCGCTGCACTGCCTCGACCTTCGCGTCCGGTGACAAGTCTGCGCAGACTTCATCCAGCGCCACCTCTTGAGCGATCGAGGTTGCGCTCTCCATCCGGTCGCCCGTCAGCATCACGGTTCTGACTCGTTCCTCGTGCAATCGCTCCAGTAAACCGCGCGCCGCGGGCCGGACTTCATCGCGAAACAACAAACGCCCGCAGAGGTTTTGGCCGCCGACCCAAACTTCGGCGATATCGCTGGCCGTCGGCTCCGCGTGCGCGCAAACATCGTCAGTTCCATCCGCGTGGACGTAGCGGCGACTGCCGAGCAGGTAGGCGTTGCCGTTCCGATCGCCTCGAAGACCGCCACCTGCGTTCGCTTTCACATTCCCGAACTCCACCTGCGGCAGAGCACGTTGCATCCCGAGCTTCTGCACGGCGCGCGAGAGCGGGTGATTCGAGAGGCGGGCGAGATTGTAAGCGACTTCGAGCATCTGCTCTTCGTCTCCAGAATAAACATCCGTCGCGATAAATGCCGGCTCACCCGATGTGAGCGTGCCGGTCTTATCCAGCGCGACAACACGCAAGTCGGCCAGGCGTTCCACCGCGGCGCCTCCGCGAAAGAGCACGCCCCGCCGCGCACCAGCTGCGATGGCAGAGAGAATCGCGGAAGGAACGCTCAGGACGAGGGCGCACGGCGAGAGCACAACGAGCAACGCCATCGCACGATAAAACGCACTTGTCTGTCCCTCCTCGCCGAAGAGTGGCGGCCAGCGCGCAACGAGCCAGCCGAAGAGAAAGAATGCCGTGCACGCTACGAGCACGAACCAGGTATAGCGCGAGCCAAACCGATCGCTGAAGCGTTGTGAGGGCGCTTTCATCTCCTGCGCCTGTTCGATCAGGCGGATAATCTTTTGCAGTGCGCTCTCGCTCGCCGGGCGCAGCACCTCTCCATCAATCACACCCCAAAGGTTTACCGTGCCGGCCAGCGCTACGTCTCCGACCTCCTTCGTTACCGGGCGCGCTTCGCCGGTCAGGTTGGATTCGTCGCAGGCGCTCTCGCCATGCACGACGCGAACATCCGCCGGTACCAGATCTCCGCTGCGCACGCGCACGGTCATCCCGGCAGCGAGTTGCTCGACGGCGACCTCCGCTTCACGCCCGGAGTCGACCCGGATCGCAAACTTTGGCGCGCCGCGAAGAAGCACGCCGATCTCGCGCTGAGTGCGCGCGGAGGCAAAATGCTCCATTGCACCGGAGGCCGAAAACAGGAACAGCAGCAGTGCGCCCTCGCTCCAGGCGCCAATTAACGCCGCACCAAGTGCGACGAACAGCATCAGAAAATGGATCTCGAGGTGGCCGCGTCGGAGTTGGTGCGCGCATTCTCTGGCTGAATCCCAGCCGCCAAACAGGTAGCTGAGCGCGAACAACACAGACGCAATGAATGCCGGTGCGCCGGCCTGTATGGCGGTGAGTCCGGCGAGGCCGAAGAGCAGACAGAGCCCGGAAAAAATGGCGAGTGTTTGCCAATCGCCTGACTCGCTATGCGCAGCATGCCCACTGCGGCATGGCGCCAGAGTTGGAGGCGCTGCCTCTTCGGGATTGCTTTGTAAAGCAATGGAATCGCCTCTCCTCGGGTGAGCGGGCATCTTGGACATTACCGCAGCCCCCGACGCGCTCTAGCAAAAGCACTCGCCCACCAGCGGGGACTCGGGCCGGCGGGATTCGAACCCACGACCTCTTGAACCCCATTCAAGCGCACTACCAAGCTGTGCTACGGCCCGTTGGTGCGGGAACTATCAGCCGCGCCACTTCAGCTTGCCAAGGCAAAGTTTTGGCTCACTCGGAGCTCCACTCTCTTAGAAACGCGTCAATTAACTCCGGCAACTGCTCGCTGTAGCCACCCTCCAGAATTGCCGCTGCGGGCACCCCGCTTTCGCCCAGCCACCGTCCGCAGGTCGCAAAATCCTCCGCTTCCAGCCTCATTTGTGTGATCGGGTCGCCCGCGTAGGCATCGAATCCGGCGGAGACCAGCAGCAAATCAGGCTTGGAAAACAGCAGCCACTCGAGCGCCTGCTCGATTGCGAACATGTGAGTCGCACGCCCGATCATTGGTGCGACAGGAAAGTTCCGGATGTTACCGGCCGATACCGTGCCGGTTCCCGGCCAGCCGGGGAACTGGTGCACGGAGGCAAACGTGATTCGCGGATGGTTGGTGACCATCTCTTCCGTGCCGTTGCCGTGGTGCGCATCAAAATCGAAGATGGCGATTCGGTTCGCCCCGTTTTCCAGAGCATCAAAAGCCGCGATGGCGATATTGCTGAAGTAACAAAACCCCATCACACGGCTGCGGGTGGCGTGGTGTCCCGGCGGTCGCATCAGGCTAAAGCTCTGCTCACCGCGCAGGGATGCACGAGCCCCATCGATGGCCGCGCCTGCGGCGCGTGCGGCATGCTCGAAAAGTTGTGGGTAAACCGGGCAATCCGCGTCAAAATCCGCGCGAGCGTCCCGGATCGAAGCGAGATGCTCAGCGGAATGCACGCGACGCAGCGCGATCTCATCAGCCGGCGCTGGCTCGCGCCATTCCCAATTGGGATGTCGCTCCCGCAGCAGCGGCGCGGTCGCGCTTATCCGCTCCGGTCGTTCAACATGGCCAAACCGGTCGTACTGAACGCAGCGCGGATCGTGGAAGATGATCATACGAAAACGGATGGGGCCATGGCTAGGGTAGCGCAAGCTTCCAGCGTGCTATCGCCGCGCCAGCGGCTTTGGAGTGCGGCGCGTCATCGCGCCGCTTTCCTCACGCGCTCAAGATGGCCAGAGAGCCACACGTGTGGAAAGCGCTGCGCGGACGCAGCGCACTCCAAAGCCGCTGGCGCGGGCGATAACAAGCCGGAAGCTTGTCCTACCTCGGTTTCGTCACGCGCCTGGCTTCTCCGGCGGAATGTCGCCGGGAGCTTCGGCAGGCGCTTTTCCTTCCAGCCCGCGCCGCTCCAGCAGCGGGCCGATCTGCGGTTCGCCGCCGCCCGTGAAGTTTCGGAACTGGTCAAGCGGGTCCTCGCTGCCACCGCGGGAGAGCAGCGTGCGCCGGAAGCGATCGCCATTTTCGCGCTTCAATCCGCCGTTCTGCTTGATCCACTGAACCGTGTTAGCATCCAGCACCTCGCTCCAGATGTAGGAATAATAACCGGCCGAATAGCCGCCGGAAAAGGAGTGCGAGAAGTACGCAGTCCGGTAACGCGGCGGGACTGCGTCCAGGGCAACGCCGGCTTTCTTTAAAGCCTCGGCCTCGAAGGCGAGCGCATCTTTCGGAATATCCTTCGGCTTTAGTTGATGCCACGCCTGATCGAGTAGAGTCGCGGCAAGGTATTCGGTGGTCTTGAAGCCTTGGTCGAACTTCTGGGAGTCGAGCACCTTCTGCAGCAGCTCCTGCGGCATCGGCTCGCCGGTTTGGTAATGCTTCGCGTAGTTCTTCAAGATCTCGGGCCAGATGCGCCACATCTCATTTACCTGTGAGGGGAACTCGACAAAATCGCGCGGCACGTTCGTGCCGGAGAAGCGCGGATATTTCACGTTCGAGAACATGCCGTGCAAAGCGTGCCCGAATTCGTGAAACATTGTCGTAACCTCATCGAAGGTCAGCAGCGTCGGCTCGCCGGCCGGCGGTTTTGGAATGTTCAGGTGATTCGCGACCACCGGCTTGGTGCCGAAGAGGCCGTTCTGGCCGACGTACGCGTTCATCCATGCGCCGCCGCGCTTTGATGGCCGCGCGTAGAAGTCGCCCAGAAAGAGCGCGAGCGGCTGCCCATTGGCATCGAAGACTTCCCAGACACGAACGTCTTCCTGGTAAACCGGAAGCTCTTTCCGCTCCTTAAACGTGATGCCGTAGAGCTGCGTAGCGGCGTAAAAAACGCCGTCGACGAGCACCCGGTTGATCTCGAAATAGGGTTTTAGCTGCGATTCGTCGAAAGCGAAACGGTCCTTCAAAACTCTCTCCGCGTAGAAGCTCCAGTCCCAGGAGGCGAGCTGGAAATCTCCGCCTTCCTTCTTGATCATGGCCTGAAGGTCGGCCGCCTCGCGTTTGGCGTTTCCGACCGCGGTCGGCGCCAGCTCTCCCATCAGCTTGTTCACCGTCGCGACCGTTTTCGCCGTCTGATCCTCAATCTGATAAGCGGCGTGATGCTCGTAGCCGAGCACGAGCGCGCGCTCAGCGCGCAGCCGGGCAATGCGCGTCACCATTTCGCGCGTATCGAACTCGCCACCTTTGCTGTTGCGGGACAGCGAGGCCTTCATGATCCGCTCGCGCAACGCGCGGTTCTGCAGCGAAGCGAGCGCCGGTTGCCCGCTCGTGTTCTGCAGGGCAATGACGAACTTGCCGTCCAGCTTCCGTTCTTTCGCGGCCGTGGCAGCAGCGGCAATCTCGTTATCCGGCAAACCGGCCAGCTCCGCGCGACCGTTCACGACCACAGCGGACGCGTTTTTTTCCTTCAGCACGTTCTGGGTGAATTTTGTCTGAAGCGTGGCGAGTTCTGCATTCATCGCTTTCAGCTTCGTCTTATCGGGCTCGGAGAGCTTCGCGCCCGCACGGACGAAGTCTTTGTAATAGCGCTCGAGCAGGTATTTCGATTCCGCATCCAAGTCTTCCTGCTCACGCCGATCGTTAAGCGATTGCAGCCGCGCGAAGAGTTTGCCATTCAGGAGAATCGCATCGCGATGTGCCGAAAGCTTCGGCGCCATATCGGTTTCCACCTTCTGCAGCTCGGGATTGGTGTGAGCGCCGGTTAGATTGCCAAAAACGTTATCGACGCGTTCAAGCGTCTGACCGGAGCGTTCCAGCGCGACGAGGATGTTTTCAAACGTCGGCTCCGCGGAGTTGTTCGCGATGGTTTCCACTTCTTTCAGATGCTCGGCCAGGGCGGCGGCATAGGCGGGCGTGAAATGCTCGTTCTTGATGCGATCGAACGGCGGCAGCTGATATGGAAGCGTGCTCTCCTTCAGGAGGGGGTTATCGCCCGCGGCAACCCCCTTTTTCGCAGGTGAGGCTGACGGTTTAGCGGCTTGCATCGGGGTAGCGAGGAAAGTAGCGCAGAGGAGAGACATCAGAACGGAAGAAGCAAGGAAGGAATGTCGCATAACGATTGAAAGAAGAGCTTCGTTGAACAAGCTGCTGACGCGCCGAAGCCGCGCGCCGTGCAGACCGCAACCTGCAACAGCTGCATCGAACATCAAGAACTTACAAGCGGTGCATTCTGGCACCCCCGAGGCACTGCGCGAGTGCGTATCAGAGGTATGAAGACGACAAAATTTGCCATCATAGCTCTGACGGTGGCCTTCTCAGTTGCGGTCATACAGGCGGAGGAGAAGACGGTGGGAGAAAAATCGGCCGAGGCCTGGGACAAGACGAAGCAGAAGACGAAGGAAGTTGGCAGCGCGGTCGCGAAGAAGACCAAAGAAACAGTCGCCGCGGTCGAGCACAAAATCGACCAGCCCGACGCCGACGCGCGGAAAGTGAACGTGCAGGTTTCGGACAGGGGTGTTCAGATGCCGAAGAGCTTGCCTGCGGGCAAGACGGCTTTCATCGTCAAGAACACGGGAAAGCAGAAGCACAACTTCGACATCGAGGGCGAACATCTCGACAAAAGCTTCTGGTTCGGCATCGCGCCTAACGCCACCAAAACGATGCAGGTGAACCTAAAACCCGGCACCTACGAAGCTGACTGCAACGTTAGTGGCCACGAAGGAAAAGAGGCAAAGGTGCAGCTAAAGGTGAAATAGCGGCTGCGCCCGAGATTTACTTCGGCGCGAGCGATTGAACGATGTTTTCGAAGCGCGGATCACCGCGCAAGGGATCCCAGTACGGGTGCAGGCGCAGATTGCCGTAATTTATATCGCTGGGGGTTTTCGCGAGCAGGGCGAGCTGTTCCACCGCCAGATCGACTTCACCAGTCCAGGCATAGATCACAGCCAGATACTCGGCCAGGATCGGACCTTCGACTGCGTCCTTGCTGATGGGTAGCATCTCCACCGCGCGTCGGGCCTGCCGAATCGCGTCACCTTTGTTCCCGACTCCCGCCTTCGCGAAGGCCGCCGCGCACATCGCGCCCGCGTGGTCTGGCTGTTCCCGGAGCGTGCGCTCGGATTCCGCGTGCGCACTTTCAAATGCCTTTTGAGCCCTCTCTCCGTCTCCAGCCATCCGCGCGACCAATCCCTCGCACCAACTGCGCGGGATTGGAATTCCTTCGTTGTAACAACCGTTGCTCCCCAAAAGAGCGAGCGCTCGCGCTGCCTGGACCGCGTCGCGTTCATAAAATGCGAGGTAGAGCCATGTATCGGCGACTGTGGGGGCTGCCCCGGGATCGGCGCTGATTATGGCTTCAATCGCAGTGCGGAGCGGTCGAGTGTCACCGTGCCACGAAAGCTCGATCGAAGCCCTCCCGAGCCGGCTGGTGAGATCCTCGGGGGCGGCGCTCAGGCCGCGATCAAACACGGCAGCCGCTTCTTCAAAACGTCGAAGACTGGAGTAGGCACGCGCAATTTGCCCAATAATGAGGGAGTTTCGCGGGTCCAGCTCGAGCGCGCGATGCAGATTTTTCAGCGCATTTTCCCAGTCGCCCTGTCGGCGTGCAATGTAGCCCGTTAACAGAGGCGGCAGCGGGTCATTGGGAAGGGCACTTTGCGCGATGTGCAATTCCTGACGCGCCCGCTCGTAATCGCGGTAGCCCCAATAAAGGTGCTTGGCCAAAGCCAGATGGCTTTCACCTGCGTGAGGTTGAAGCCGCTGGAGCGTCTCAATCGCTGCCGCAGCCATCGCGAGCCGAGCGGCGCTGTGGTCAAAGCGGAGGAAGAATTGATCATGAGCATGGGCGAGCTGGTAATAAGCGGAAAAAAACCGCGGATCCCGATTGATCGCCTGCCCGAGCAAGCTCACAGCTTCATCGAGTGCTTCTCTGCCGCGCGCGGTCAGATGCGACGCATCGATCGCGGCCTTGCCTCGCACATACAAATCGTAGGCGACCATGTCCGCCGTGGGACGATCTTCGATCGCTGCTTTTTCCGTGGGCGAGAGTGTTGCCTTAAGCTGCGCTACGATTTGGGCAGCGATTTCGCTCTGGATCGCGAAAACATCTTCCAATTCCCGGTCATAGCGGCTGGCCCACACGTGCATGTCGGTTCTGGCATCAATCAGCTGGGCAAATACTCGAATCCGGTTTTTGGAGCGTTGCACATTGCCTTCGAGCACGAAGGCGACGCCCAGAGCCCGGGCAATGTCCCGCAGGTTGCGCGGCGCATCTGGCTTGTACTGCATGACCGATGTGCGACTGATCACTTTCAGATCGGCCACCTTCGCCAGATCGGTGAGAATGTCTTCCTGCACCCCAGCCACGAAATAAGCGTCGCTGCTTTCCGCGCTCAAATTGCCGAAGGGAAGAACCGCGATGCTTTTATCGGCGGGGGGAGGACGACGCGAGAGGAACCAGCCAGCCAGAAGGATCCCGGCGACGGCGAACAGGCCGGCGGCTGTGAGGATGGCCTTGCGAGAACGTGAGCTGGCGGCCCACCGTTGGCGCATCGGCCGGGAGCGGGAGAGGCGCTGCTGCTCGAGCTTGCTCGGGATTGCAGGATTGCCCAGCCCATCCTTGCAAAGGTTGTAAAGGTGCAGCTTGACGCCGTGTTTGACTTCGCACTCGCCGAGGTCGTGCAGGTGCGGATGCCAGCGCTTGTAGGAACTCAGGTCCTCGGCAACGCGTTTCGAAAGCAGAATGTGACCGGCATCTCCACAATCGAGCACCCGCTGAGCGATGTTGATCCCGGCACCGGCGAAATTGGAGCGGTCATTTACATCCGATATCTCTTTGATCGGCCCGCTGTGCACTCCCATGCGCAGCTTCAGCTGAGGCCGCTCGCGGACGGCTGCGCTTACCTCGAGAGCACAAAGAACCGGAGCCTCGGTTGCGTCAAAAAACAGGAGCGCCATTCCATCGCCCGTCGGAAGCCGCATTAATGTACCCTTTGCTTCCGCCGCTCGGAATTGCCGCGTCGCCCGAACCGTCTGATTGAGTTCTTGCAGAACCTCGATCTGGTCATTTACGAGCAGCTTCGAGTAGCCGACCACATCGATGAGCAAAACATGGGCGAGCTCCAGTTCGAGATCGGACTCGTACTCCGTTGACATGCGCGGGAAGAAATCGGTGACCGCGTGAATAATACTCGCAAACCGCGATGGCTACCGTCGAGACGAAAGCTGGAACGATTCTCTGCGAGCTACGCTGCCACGGGTGAGTTCGCCTGGCTCGATGCGCGGCGCCTGTTGGACGAAACGGTGGGTCCGAACGCGGCGATATTCAGGACGATCATAATCAAGGCGAAGAGATACATGCCCAGAGTGAGGCCGATCGCCACGTGCATACCGAGAATAAGAGCCAGCCAAAGGGTGCGAAATTTCCTCACGGACATCATCAAAGGATATCCCAATTCAAGGACGAGGATGCAGATCCCAATAAGAGGCAGGAGATGCTTCCCTCGGACGAGAACTTCTGCAGGGATAAAGTTGAAGGGAGGGCGGATGAACGCGCGCCAGATACTGGACCCGTCCCACCAGCCGCTGCCAAGCGCCTTCGAGAGGCCGCTGAAAAAATAGGCTATTCCCAGGTGCACCTGGAGCAAACGCCGGAAGAAGCCGAGAAGCTCCGGGTCTGGCGGACCCCGCCGCCAGAGCTTGCTGTCGAGGGAGTATCGATCGGGTAACGGCCCTATCATAAGGTAAAAAAGTCCAATGGTCATGAAGTTGTCCACTCCATAGGCGAAGAAGCCGCCGCTCTTCGCGGCACAAAGGTGAAGGAACCACGCTGTGATGGCGGCAACGCGCGAGAACAAGCCGGCGAGCAGCAATGCTCCCGCCAGGAGAAGAGTTAGCCAGGAAGTAAGGAGGGTAGTTTGTTCCGTCAGGCCCAACTTTTCAGCACCGTCCACGAGCCAGCCGAACGTAGGAACGAAAGGAGCTTCTGCGGCAACAAGCCCCTCCGAAATTTGTCGACCCACAATTCCCCGTCCGCTTCCACCGATGAAATACTCCCAATCGCTCCGCAGCCACAAGCAATAGAGGCAGAGCTGGATACCGAGGCCACACCTGAGGATCGCCAGCCAGAAATCTGCTTCCGGCGGAAAGGCGAAATTGCTGACTCGTCTTTGCCACTCGCTCCGCTGGATCAAAGCCGGACTCAGTCAGTTTGAGTTACGCGGAAATCGTAGGCATACATGAACTCGTACGACGCTCGTTTGCCCGCCTCATATTCTGAGACCGTCGGCAGAGTCAACGATCCCAGAATCGCCCGCACCAGGACAGCGTCGGGGTGCTGCTGCCAAATTGATGACGCGAGAAGCTTGATGAGCAGCTCTCGCATCGGATCGGACCTGAGTTGCCCTATCTGGTCCATCAAGGTGGCCAGGCGCAGAGTGCTTTCAGGGTTGTCGACGATAGGAAGATCATGTTCGACGCGCCCGTCCGAAAACTCCAGCTCGAAGATCAGCTTGTAACTATCCGGAACGTTAGGCGCGAAATAGCCGTAGCTCCCGTCGATCCCGGCGAGCTGCGCGTAGGTGAGCAAACCTCGACGAAGTGGGTGCTGCCGGGATAACGCCTGCCCCAAAGCGGCGGAGGCGATTGACTCTGCCTTTTGCCACGAACCTTCAGGCGGAGCAGGGATCACTGTGTAGCCGCGGGCGATGAGCCAAAGCGTGTCCCGGGCAGAAATCTCTATGACGATTGCGAGATGCAGCGCGAAACAGGTCAGCCACAGCCTGCGGCGCGCGAGGGTCATGGGAAAACGAACGCTGCGCCATGAGAAGCCCAGCGGATGAAAGAAGCCCTTATTTTCCAGCTGTCGCTCGCAGGAACGCCCGCATGTCGGACTCTGTTCTAAAGGCGAGATACTGTGTCGACCGCGGACTCGCGACGAAAGCTTTCGGAAATTGAGTTCCGGTTACTGGTCCTACCCAAACCGAGCCAGCTGAACCGTCCCGTCTCTCCGTCGCCACAACTCGCTCAGTCGTTAATGTCCCTTTTGGTAATGGCCAAATCTGTTTGCCGGCCACTTTGATTTTGCTCGCTTTGGCTATTGGGTACTTCGCCAAAGCGGCAATGAACCGTTCCTTTTCGGCATCGCTTGCTTGGACCGGCTCATTAAATTCGAAACTGACCACAAACGGCGTTGTCGAAGAAGCGGCGGGAGTGGTCGTCTCGCAGGCTTGAAACGCAAACAGGCCGATCACACCCGCGATGGAGCAGGCTAACGTCTTTGCGGGTGTTCTATCGCTCATGTTTATTGTCTTGAACGAGTCGGCGTTTTTTTCCAAGCACAAAATCTCGAATGATCCCCGCCGACTCTATTGGCCGTGCGCTTCGCGTTGCTTTGCCAGTGCGATCTGCCGCTGTCCCAGCCAGAGACTGAGCGCACACCATCCCGCGGCCAGCGGCGCGGCGACAAAGGAAATGCCGGTGAGCCCAAGGCCTAGCCACGTCAGCAGCGGATACGACCAGGCGCCGATCTGGTCTCCCGCGCGATAAACAAAAGTGTCCATGAAACTTTTCGCTTTGTATTTGTCTTCGCGGCGCAAGACGGTGAAGAGCACTTCGCGCGCAGGCCGCGAGAGCGCGTAATTCATCGCGCGGCGCAGCACCTGAAAGAACGCGAGCAGCCCGAGCCCCGGCATGATGCCGATCGCGAGAAAGCCCACCAGACTGATCGCCGGCAGCATCGCAAGGGTGAGACCTACGCCGAGCCACTTCAGGATTCGACCGGTGAGGAAAATCTGCACCACGATCGTGAGCACGTTGACCCAGATGTCGAGCTGCGCGAAAAACGCCGTGCGCGCCGCGCGATCCGTGATCGCGGCCCGCGTGATATCCGCCTGTTGAAAATAAACCAGCGTTGCTGTGACCGCGTGCAGCAGCATGAACGCGCATATGCCGAGCAAATACGGCGAGCTGACGGCGTGAGTGATTCCCGACCATAATGTGCCGCCGATCGGGCGCTCCGCGTTCCGCGTCTCATCACGAAACGCGCTCGCGTGTTCACCTTTGAATTCCGCCGGGAAAAATCGGACGCACCACGCGCCCCCTTCCAGGAGGACGGCGGAAATGATGAGCAGATTCGCGGTCCCGAGCCGGTGGACGAGGAATGCCGTCAAAGACCCACCGACGATCGCGCCCAGACTGCCGCCGACGGAGACAAATCCGAAGAGCCGCTTTGCTTGCTCCGTGTTGAAGATATCGGTCATGAAGGCCCAGAAAACGGTCACGACGAAGAGATTGAAGACGCTGACCCAGACATAAAACGCGCGGCCCACCCACATCTGCTGCCCCGCCGGGAGCGTGCGCATGAGTACGAAAAACAGCGCAAGATTCAGGATGAAAAAACGGTAGGCGATCGGAATGAATCGGCGCCGGGAGCGCCGCACCACGATGGCGGCGAAGAGGGTATTCGCGACGAGCATGGCCAGGAGCGTGGCCGTGAACATCCAGGAGAGATTTTCCAGCCCGCCCGCCGCTCCGATTTCATCGCGGATGGGCCGCAGGACGTAGTAGCTGCTGAGAACGATGAAATGGAAAACGAACGCGAGGCCGAGCGCGCGCAGCTCGTCCGGCTTGACGTTGACGATGCGTAATTGAGTCGCGGCCAGGAAACGTTTCATGCTTCAGCAACGAACGCTCTGTCGTCTCGCCTTGACGGCACAGGAGCGTGCCGATCGCGCAATCAATCGAGCGTAATTGCGACTTTCCCTCGGGCGCGACCTGATTCGACATACGCCACCGCATCGCGGATCTCGCTCAGCTTGTAGGTCCGGTCGATCACGGGCGTCACCTTCCCCGCTGCCATCAGGTCCCGCAGGTAGGTCATGTCCTCTTTGCTCGGATCGGAGATCATCATCCCCATCTCCTGCTTCACGAATGGCTTCGAAAGCATGATTTTGATCACGCGGCCAAAGGGGCCGATCACCTTTCCGTCATCCGGTCCGCCGCCGCCGATCATAATGTATTTGCCGTTCGGCGTCAGAACGCGGCGGCAGTCGGCTAACGAATGGTTGGGCACGTTGTCGAGGATCGCGTCCCACTGTCTGCCGAGCTTGGCGAAATCTTCTCTCGTGTAATCGATCACTTCGTCCGCGCCGAGGGAGCGGACCATCTCTACGTTCCTCGTGCTACAGACGCCGGTGACATGGGCACCTAGCACCTTCCCGATCTGCACCGCAAATGTGCCCACACCGCCAGAGGCGCCGTTGATCAAAATCCGCTGGCCGGGCTGGACCTTCGCTTTTCCGCGCAAAGCCTGCAGTGCGGTGATTCCGGCGATCTGGACACCGCCGGCCTGTTCGAAGCTGATGTTATCCGGTTTTAGGACGACGCTCCTCTCGGTGACGCAGATGTACTCCGCGAAGGCACCGGTCCTTCCGCCGTAGACCGCATCGCCGGGCTTGAACTGCGTGATGTTCTTTCCGACGGCTTCAACGGTTCCCGCGAAGTCGACGCCGATGCGCGTGTTCTTCGGTTTACGCAGGCCGTTTCCGAGCCGCATGAGATATGGCGTGCCTCTGATGAAGTGCCAGTCATAGGGATTGATGGCCGCGGCGCGCACTTTCACCAGGACCTGATTGTCGTTAGGCGCCGGCTTGGCGATGTCGATGACGTTGAGAACATCGGGTGGACCGTAGTCGCAGTAGACCACCGCTTTCATGGTGTCGCCTTGCGTAGCGGCGAGCCGATCACAGTCATTCGTCGATCGCCAGTAGGAGATAAAGAGGAGCAAGGTTCCGAGGAAGGTGACGAGTAGGATCGCGACACCTGTCCACTTCAGGATACGTTTCAGTTTCATAGCGTCAGGGGCGGGCGACGAGCGCGGTGTCCGAAGTCGAGATCACCACTTTGCCGCGCGCATGGCCTTGCTCGAGGTAATCGAGCGCCTCCGCCGCCTGCGCAAGCGGGTACTGCCGATCGATCACCGGCGTGACCTTCCCATCCTGCATGAGATCGCGCAGGGCAGCCAGATCATCTCTCTTCGTTTTCGCAATGAACCCGACGAATTTCTCCTCGGTGAATTGCGACCGGATCAATGCCATGAGTGCACCCATGATCCGCTTACCCTTGCCCGGCTGCCATCCTGCTCCTCCGATCCCGACCAGGACACAGGTGCCGTTTGGCTTAAGAATTCGCCGGCGCGCATCGAAGGAATGGTTGTTTACGTTATCGAAAATCATGTCGTAACGCTCGGCGCGCTGAGTGAAATCCTCTTTCGTGTAATCGATCACGTGATCCGCGCCGAGTGATCGGACCAGATCCACATTGCGCGTGCTGCATACGCCAGTGACCTCAGCGCCGTAGGCCTTTGCGATCTGAACCGCGAACGTCCCAACACCGCCGGATGCGCCATTGATCAGGACTTCCTGACCGGGCTTAATCTTCCCGTGGTCGCGAAGACCCTGCAGGGCAGTCAGTGCCGCGACCGGGACGGATGCGGCCTGCTCGAAGGTGATGTTGTTAGGCTTCGTAACGAATGCGTGCTCGGAGCCGCACACATACTCGGCGAGAGTTCCCTTGGAAGCGCCGAAGACTTCGTCCCCTGGCTTCAACTGCGTCACCTCCTTGCCGACCGCTTCAACTGTCCCCGCGCAATCGATGCCGAATGCGGTCTGCCTCGGTTTGCGCGAAACCGAGATGAGCCGTTTGATCACGCTATCGCGAATCATGTGACCGTCGACGGGATTGAGCGACGCGGCGTGCACGCGCACCAGGATCTGCTTGTCGGACGGAACCGGCCTGGCCACATCCGCCAGCTGCAACGCCTTGGGACCGCCGTATTCGCACACCTTAATTGCTTTCATAAGTTCTCCTTGTACCGGAGCGTTGCAGTCGTTCGTCGAAGTCCAGTAGGCGATCTGAAACCACCCGAAAAGGACGAGCAGGAGCACGCCTGCGCTCCACTTAAAGATTCGCTTCAGCTTCATAGTTGGCTGGGCTCGTCTGGGATTGTGATGACAAGCTTCCCGCGCACGTGGCCCTGCTGGAGGTAGCGGACCGCTTCCGCCGTTTCACTAATCAAATAGGTCTTCTCGATTACCGGAGTCACCTTGCCTTCCGCCATCAGGTCGCGCAGAAACGTCAGATCGGTCTTGTTGAACGTCGTCGACGACCTCTCGAACTTCTGGTCGACGAACCGCGACCGCAGCGACGCAGCGAATGTTCCCGCGATGCGGCTGAGCGAATCTTCGATCGCTCCCATGCTGCCGATCCCCGCGAGGACACAGATGCCGTCAGGCTTCAGGATCTGGCGACGTTCTGAAAAGGAGCGGTTGGCGACGTTGTCGAATACCACGTCATAACGCTGATCACTCTTAGTGAAGTCCTCTTTCGTGTAGTCGATCACATGATCCGCGCCGAGTGATCGTGCCATCTTGACGTTGCGCGCTCTGCACACCCCCGTGACTTCAGTGCCGAACGCCTTCGCGATCTGCAGCGCGAAAGTCCCGACACCGCCTGATGCGCCGTTGATTAGGACCTTCTGACCAGCATGAATCTTTCCTGTATTACGCAGGCCTTGCAGCGCAGTCAGACCCGCTACGCCAACCGCGCCGGCTTGTTCAAAGCTGATGTTGGTCGGCTTCGAAACGATCGCTCGCTGCTCCGGAACGCAGACATACTCCGCAATGGCGCCCCATCTCACACCGAAGACCTCGTCGCCGGCTTTAAACTCAGCGACGTTTTTGCCGACTGCTTCGACAACGCCGGCAAAATCGCGGCCGAAGCGCGTGACCTTCGGTTTGCGCAGGCCTCCCATCAACCGAGTGATCCACAGATCACGGATTATGACTCCCTCGAGTGAATTCAGCGAAGCCGCGCGAACCCTGACCAGGACCTCGTTGTCGTTAGGCGCGGGTTTCTCGACCTCCGCGATGTGGAGGACATCGGGCGGACCGTATTCGCAATACCTGATCACTTTCATCCGCTCAGCTCCGGCAGGGATGCTGCGCCCGCAGTCGTTACTCGAGGTCCAGTAGGCGAACTGGATCCAGGCGAAGAGGACGACGAGAAGCGCCAGCGCGCTCCATTTCAGGATGCGTTTCAGCTTCTTTTTCATGGCACCGCGGGAGCAGGAACCGCGTCTTTGCGCTGATCCTTCGCGCCCCAGATCAAGAGCCAGAGGAACGTCAGTTCCCCCACTCCAAGAATCATCGCGAGCTGGCCGATGCCCTGCGCGGACGGGGGCAGAAAAAGAGAGACCGAGGAGCTGATCACGTAGCCGCAGCCCGCAACCATGGCAGCGATACCAACGAAGCGCGGAATGAATCCCGATCGCATGACGACGATGCCGAAGGGAAAGAGCCACAGGCCCCAGAATATTTGAGCCAGGACAACTCCCTGGTTGTGTAAACGGAGGAAGAACAAGACGAGGGCATCGAGCTGCGCCCTATCGAAGACGGCAGAGAGAAAGGCGGGGCCTCGGGCGAGGGCCAGCGCCGCGAGATCATTCAAGACGTTGAGATACGAAATAGGGATGGAGATGAGAAAAAGGATCATCATCGCCATGGCGTGTTTGTGACTGACCGCCTTAAACAGGTGGTAGAAAGCCAGGACCGCGAAAATCGCGACGGTCGCGGAGAAGAGTTCGACTGCCATGCCGAGCCGGAGCAGAGCTTCGGAATCCCGGACATTGTTGGCCGTAGCCGCGGCGTCTCCCCGCACGATGAGCGTGTTCGGGACATACAGGAGGGCAAAGGGCGCGGGCAGGCAGCTTACAAAATATAAGAGAGCCGCGATCCTGGATTGTTTCTTGAGTGAGTTCATCGGCCGCTCCTCGAGTTGGCTAGAGTTGATTCCGCGCGCAGAGGTCGCCCAGCGTGTAGCCGGCGATCTCGCCATAAGCGTGCATCTCACGCTGGAGATCGAGGAAATCGGCGGCCGAAACACGGCCGACCGGATTTTGGGTTGTCGCACGATCGATGCGATCGAGCTGCGCACGTTGGGGATAGGGGAGCGGCTTCAGCAGGATTGAGTTGAGAATGCTGAACATCCCGGTGTTAGCACCTATACCGAGGCCGAGCGTGATGATGGCCAGGAGGGTGAAACCAGGGGAGCGGGTGAGTTGCCGAAGCGCGAGGCGGAAATTGACCATTGTAGTGCGGGTTGAGGTAGCGGGCCGTGTGAATC
>JBHENA010000007.1:322-29776 GCA_046262275.1 Chthoniobacterales bacterium | reverse complement strand
GGCCTGGGGCGTGATGGAAGGAGCGATCCGCAATGTGGTGCGTGAGCGTGTCCTTTGCTGCATGTGCGGCGCGTTCTCCGACAAATGGCTGGACGTCGCGCGCCGTTGCGGAAAGAAAGCCGAGCCACTGCAGGTGGAATGGGGCAAACACATCGATCCTGCCGCCCTCGATGCCGAACTCGCGACGGGCCGCTTCGACACCGTCACCTTGATTCACAACGAGACCTCCACCGGAGTGATGAATCCCTTGCCGGAAATCTGTTGCACGATGGCCAAGTATCCAGACGTCGCCCTCATCGTGGACACCGTCTCATCCTTCTCGGTCGTGCCGACCCCAATGGACGCGCTCCGCATTGATGTCCTGATTACCGGCAGCCAAAAGGCGCTTGCCCTGCCCCCCGGTTTTTCGCTGTTCAGCGTTTCCGAGAAAGCGTTCGCGCGCGCTGCGGAGAATCCTGACCGCGGTTATTACTTCGACTTCCTCGAGTTCAAACAGAACCAGGAAGGCGACATGACTCCCACGACCCCGAGCATCGCTCACATCCAAGCGCTGCAATCGAAGCTCAAGGAAATTTTCGCCGAAGGAGTGGAACGCCGTTACGCTCGCCATGCGCGCACCAACGCCCTGGTGCATGACTGGGTTCGAAGCCGCGGGTTCAGTTTCTTCGCCGAAGAGGGCTACCGCTCCGTCACTCTAACGTGCGTCAGGAACCGTCAAGGGGCCGACGTGGCAAAACTCGTGCGCGATCTGCGCGAGCGTCACCACCTCGTTATCGATGGCGGCTACGGGAAGATCAAAGGCCAGACGTTTCGGCTGTCCAACATGGGCGACGAAACGGAAGAAACGGTTTCCCATTTGCTCGCCTGCCTGGACGACGTGCTGTAGCGTGATCGACTCTCTGCATCGAGCGTTCTTAAGCTCGTACTACGAATGAAATTTCTCTCACGCGTGCTGCTTTGGTTGGCGACGATTTGGTCTGCGATTTGGTTTGGCGGCCAGCTCTTCAATGCACTAATGGTGGTGCCGCACTTCAGCCGGAATCCACCGGACTCGCTGATCGCATGGGGGGAGATGCGGTTCGATAATCTGGCGGACTTCTTTCTCATTTTTTCGCCGCTTTGGACGTTCATCCTCCTGCTGATTTGTCTGTTTTTGAGCCGTGGAAAGTCGGGCCGCGCATGGATAATTGCATCCGCCTGTACTGCTCTGGCTGATATCGGCATGTTGCTTTGGCTCGTCCCGATGATTGCCGGATTGGTGCGATCTCCTGTCACCGACCTTCCCGCGATGGTCGCGCAATTGCATTTGTGGACGACCGGCAACTGGATCCGAGTCGCAATTGATTTCCTGATCTTCGTTTTGGCGACGGGCGCGCTCGTATCTCGGCGGGCTGTCGCGCCGGGAGCGCTTGAGATGTCCGAGACGCGGCTGCCGCCGCCGGAAAGGTCGCTCTAAAAGCGAAGGGCGCCTCGTTTCCGAAGCGCCCTTCATTTGTGACGGCGATAAGCCGAATTCTGTCCGGCTGATTGCTCAGCCGGGATGATCATTTATCTCGTCCAGCTCGCGCTGAACGCCCGGTCCGCTGGGGGCGGAACCGTGGTGCGACTAAACCCGAGGATCAACGGGCCGGCTGCCCTCCCTCTGTTCTGTCTTGCACCGCATGGGGTTTTTCCTGCCGCGCGGATCACTCCGCGCGCGGTGAGCTCTTACCTCGCCTTTTCACCCTTACCGGGACGAAGAAGCAAGCTGGAAGCTTGCTCTACTTTCAAAGAACCGGCGGTGTCTTTTCTGTGACACTTTCCGTCGCCGCGAGCTCTCGTTCGCGGCGCCCGCGTCTTTTACGCGGCATGCTGCCGTATGGTGTTCGGACTTTCCTCTAGCGGAACATTGCTGCCCGCCAGCGATCATCTGCCATCGGAAATAAGGTAATCTTTAGGCCGGAGAAATCAATTCGCGCCGCTCGCGACCGAGCGTGGGTTCGTCGAGCGCGCGCCGGAAATTGATGCATTCGCTGCGGGCCTCGCGAAAGAACTCACGTTTGTTCGTCCCGACGAGCCGAAGCGCAGAGCGATGATCTGTCCATGCCACCTCCGCTGCGGCCGTAAACAGCAACTGAAATTGCACGCTCCAGAGGCCACACTCGGCCGGCAGCCAGCGTGACCGCACGGCTCGCAGCCAATCGACATGAAAGGCGATGTGTTTCGCCTCATCGCTTAGCACAAGTGTGCAGACTTCCTCCAGGACGGGATCGCGCGTCCGCAATCCAAGCAGGCGGTAGTAGGCGGTGCCGACCAGCTCGGCGATCACCAGCACCTGGATCTCGAAATTCAAACCGAGAGCGCGGCGCATCAGCCGGAAGAATGTGTGTGTCCAATGTCGGCGGATGAGAGCGCCGCCGAAACGCTCGACGAGGTGTGCGAGCAGGCGCGCGTGCTCCTTCTCTTCCTCAATGAACAAGCCGAGCGCGGCAGCGTAATTTGTATCGTCAGGCGCCTGCCGTCGCGCCTGGTCGAGCAGAAATCGGCCTTCGCCGCTCTCGCCGAGCTGGAAGTGGGAGAGGGAACGGCGGACAACTGCGCGCGCATGCTGGTCGAGCGGTGAGGGAATGTGCCACGGCGGTTCAGCGCGGCCGGTGCGGTTCTGCTCAAAGTAACGGAGCCATTGGAGCGAATTCATGAGGTGGTTTCATCTTGGTTGCTTTCAGTGGGCGCGAAGCGCGAAATCTGTTTTAGTCGCTCAACCACGGCCGCGACTGTCTCTGGCAATGTCGACGTCCCTGCCGTGACGCCCACGCTCCGGACGCCGTGAAATGACCCGGCAGGCAATTCTTCCGCACGCTCGACGTGCACCACCTTGCGGCCGGCAGCGGAGCATGTTTTTACGAGCTGCATCGTGTTGTTACTGGTTCGCCCGCCGACGACCACGATCGTTTCCGCCTGCTCCACAAGAGCTTTGAGCGCCTGCTGCCGATCCTTTGTCGGCTGGCAAACCGTGTCGATGAAGCGCACCTCCGCATCTGGCCGTGCGCGCTCAATCTCCGCGACAACTCGCCGGACATGCTCGATCGGCTGCGTTGTTTGCGAGATGATCCCGTAGCGGGGGTGCTGCGGCAGGTCGGCGACGTCGCGTGTGCTTTCCACCGCCACGGCGTGCGCGAAGTCTTCCGTCAGCCCCTGCACTTCTACGTGGCCGCGCTTCCCGATGACGACCGGGAAATATCCTGCAGCCACCAGAACGCGGAGTTGATGATGTGCGCGACGCACGAGCGGACAGGTCGCGTCAGCGGTCTCAAAGCCCCGTGCACGCAGCTCTTCGTGTCGCCGATCTGATGCGCCGTGCGCAGTGATCATCACGCGCGTGCCACCGGGCTGCGGCAGATCACTAGGGTGCGACTTCTCCCGGACGCCCGCGGCGCGAAGCCTCTCGCCCACCACCGGGTTGTGCACCAGCTCGCCGAGAATTGTGAGCGGTGCTTGGCCGGCGAGGCGCTCCGCTTGCGCGATGGCGTCGCGCACTCCGAAACACATCCCTAGATGGTCAGCAACAATGATCTTCATTCACTTTGTATTGCAAAGCTTACTGCCAAAAAAATTTCTTATCTCTTCCCTGCCTTCACGATCTGCTCCAGCACCTCGATGTAATCCTGAAACGCTTTCCGCCCTTTCTTCGTCAGCGCATAGCTGGTCTGCGGCCGATCCAGCACCTCCTTCGTCACAGCCACGAAGCCCGCCTCGTGCAGGATCCGCAGGTGCGTGACGAGATTTCCATCTGTCATGTTCAGCTCGCTCTTCAGTTCCTGGAAGGGCAAGCTTTCGCGCGTCGCGAGGAGGGTCATGATTCCAAGTCGCGCCTTTTCGTGGATGGCTTTGTCGAGCTTGTCGAAGTCCGGCATCGTTCATTCGAGTGCTCGCGTTTTGCCGGTGCCGCCGCTCAGGATGCAGACGACATAGAGCAGATGATAAACCCCAAAGGTCAGACCCATCGCCAGGTTCGCTCCGGATTGCCCGTGCAGGACCTCGACCGCCGGCAGCGTAGGGGCGGAAAGGAGGAGGAGCCAGACGACCGCGGTGATAACAAAGCTCCAGCCCAAAATGGAGAGGGAGCGGGGCGCGAAGTTCATGGTCGCGAGCAAAGCAAGGCCGTAGAAGCTGATCCAACTCAGCGCGACCACGACCGGGCCGTCGAGATGGGTCGGATTTCTCCAGGCGACGTAAGTGATCGCCGCGCCGATCAGCATTGCTGGCAGGAGGGAGCGCAGGGCGAGCCGCAGTCCCGCAGAGAGAAATGGGCGTTGATCGCGGCGCGCTTCACGCCAGATGAAGAAGGTGTTTGCGAATCCCGTCAGCACCAGCGGCAAAAGCCAGGGCGTAATGAAATCGCGCGCGGTTAACGCGACGTCTGTTTCACCCGACCCAATGAAGCCGGTTCGCCACAGCATCCATATGGCCACGATTAGGGAGGCGACCCCGCCGACCAGAGCGGTTGGGGCGGAGATGGCGCGGTAGACGGTGACGCGCTCCAGGAGCGAGCGAATGACGCGCAGGTGCTCTTCGGCTCGCGTGCGCTCGTCCATCGCCATACTTTGTAATACAAAGTAAGCCGTCGCGCAAGAGGAATCTCGTTTACTGAAGCTGGAGCGGCGAGCGCACCGCCACCAGCCACCAACCGATCATCACCACGCCGATCGCGAGCTTCCCGACCATCCCGGTAATCGTGCCCAGCAATGTTCCCCATCCCGCCTTACCCGCACTGATCAGCCGCTTGCCCGCGATCACTTCACCGATAATCGCACCCGCGATCGGCAGCACGAGCAGCGTCACGAAGCCCGTGAAGATACCGATGATTCCGCCGATGACTGCGCCGGCCACGCCCCAGCGCGTCGCGCCAAAGTATTTCGCGCCGAAGTAGCTGCTGGCGAAATCGAGTCCGTAGGAGGCGAGCGTGAGCCCCACTAATCCCGCGATTCCCCACCAGCCCATCCCCTTCTCCGGGCCGAGCATCAACCGATGAAGGATTGCAGCTGCGAGAATAATCGTCGTGCCGGGGATCACCGGCAGCACAGTTCCGATTAAGCCGACTGCCATCGCCACGATGACCGCGAACCACCAGAGCGTTTCCATTTTCGATTTTCGATTTGCGGTTGCTAATTGGGAAGCCCGATAGTGTTGCTCGTCTCAACCCGCAGTTCTTAATACCATGGCACTTCCCGTCGGAACTAAAGCACCAGATTTCAGCCTCCCTACAAAAACGGCTGACGGCCCGAAGCAGATCAAGCTGAGCGATAACTTCGGCAAGAGAAACACGCTGCTCCTGTTTTTTCCCATGGCGTTTACAGGCGTCTGCACAACTGAAATGTGCGACGTGAGCCAGGGCCTCTCCGCCTACACCGATCTCAACGCGGAAGTTTACGGCATCAGCGGCGACAATCCTTTCGCGCAGGAAGCATGGGCGCAGAAGGAAAAGATCACGATGCCGCTTTTGAGCGATTACGAACACAAGGTCGCGGCGGCCTACGACGTTATGTACGACTCCTTTCTGCCGCAGTTGAACCTCGGGATGAGCGGCGTATCAAAACGGTCAGCGTTCATCGTCGATCGTAACGGTGTGATTCAGTACTCCGAAAGTAACGATGACGCGCGCACGCTGCCGAATTTCGAGAAGATAAAAGCCCGATTGCAGGAGCTAAGATAGAGGATGCGCGAAGAACTGGAGAGACTGGTTAGGCAGGTGCCGTTCGTGCCATTCACCGTGCAGATGAGCAGTGGCCGGCGCATTCCTGTCCGTAGCCGGGAACACATCATTGTCGGTTCGCGAGGCAGTCTGGTCGTAATCGAAGACGATCAAGGCCTTTTCGATATGATTCCGATCTTGCACATCACTGCGCTCACCGCGAAGGAGCCAGCTTGAACAGGCCGCGGCCGCCGGAGATCCCGCCGAGCATCCTCGGAGAGTGATGCGTTCATGCTGAAGCGCTTCCCGTTCTCGTTCGCAGCGCTGCGAACGGGAATGGTGGGTGCATTTGCGCGTTTCCCGCTGGTGATCCTCTGCGGCGCGGTGGGCGCGGCGTGCGGCATTCTCGCGCTCCATACCCCCAACGACGAACGCGTCCTGCGTCGGTGCGGCGATCTGGCGCTGACCGCAGCCCTCGGAATGCCGCTCTTCTTTTCCTTGCGCATCATTCGCGAGCGGATAGGGCGGCTCGCCCGCGTCCCCTTGGAGTTGCTGGGTGTGCCGCTGCTCGCCCTTTCGTTTTTCGCGCTGCGTGCGCATCTGCAGTTACCAAGGATTGCGCTTTTCCAGTGGCTATTGATGCTCGCCGCCTTGCACTGCATTGCGGCAATATCGCCCTTCATTCGTGGCGCGGAAGGGATCGCCTTCTGGGAGTGGAATCGGCGGCTTTTCTTGCGCTTTTGTCTAGCAACGCTCCACAGCGGGGTGCTCACCGTCGGCCTCGAGCTGGCGCTCTTGAGCGCGGACAAGCTGTTCGGGCTGCAGCTAGGACGCGCCTATCTCGACCTCGCCTTGTTGATGCTCGGCTGCTTTCATCCCATATTCTTTCTCGCGGGAGTGCCGCGCGATCTTGCGGGCCTCGAGTGCCACAGCGAACATCCGCCCGGGCTGAAAACCTTCACGCAATTTGCGCTCGCGCCCTTAGTGGCGATTTACGGCGCGCTACTTTACGCCTACGCGCTGACGATACTCTGGCAGCGGAGCTGGCCACAGGGCTGGGTCGCACTTCCGGTGCTGCTTCTTTCGGGCATCGGCATTCTCGCTACGCTGCTGCAGCATCCAATCCGCCACGATGTGCGTGAGAAGTGGGCGAGCTGGTCTAGTCGCAATTTCCCGCGGGCACTACTGCCGCTCTCGGTGCTGCTTTTGCTCTCTCTGCGCGAGCGGATCACGGCCTATGGGATCACAGAGCCCCGTTACCTCGGCATCGTCGCCGGAGCGTGGGTTTTCGTTTGGTGCGTTGTGTATATCGTGCGGCCGCGTACCGGTATCCGGTGGATTCCGTCTTCGCTAGCGATCGTCGCTCTACTGGTGGCGTTCGGTCCCTGGAGCGCCGGTGCCGTCTCGACGCGGAGCCAACGGAGCCGCCTCATTGCCATCCTCCAGCAGCACGGATTGTGGGCTGGTGATCGCGCGAAACGCGCTGAGCAGAGGGTGGACGTGCCAGGGAAGGCAGAGTCGAGCCTCGCGAACATCATTGCCTATCTCATCGACACGCACGGGAGTGAAAGCGTGCGGGACCTCTTTGCTTCGGTTGTGAACATCGACTGGCCCAGATTAAGTGGCTTGCAGACGAGCGATCATATTCTCACGAGTCTGAATGTTCGAAGCTCGCGCTGGGAATCTTTCGCCTTGAGCGGCACTGATCGTACGGAGCCGCCCTCTGTCGACGTGCCGACGCGCTTGTTCCTGCGGGACACAAGAACATCGGTCGATCTCGATGGCTTTCACCGCATGTGGCGTTTCAGCGAACACAGCGGCAGCGGCATTGAATGGAGAACTCGCTCGATTAATGACGTGGCAGTCGGGCTCGATCGCGGTGTGCTGAAGATCGCGACGGCGGAAGCGCCTGACCCAGCACCATTGCCGTTCACTGAGACGCTCGCGGGCATCTTAAAGGCCAGGGCAAATGACTTACCGGCAGAGCAGCTAACGATCGACTTTACACATGCTGGTCGTTCATTTCGGGTGATATTCGAATCGCTGCACGTCCGCGGAGGCGACACCCCGCGGTTCACCGGTTTCGATCTTTACCTCTTCGAGCGATAGCGAACCGGCTTGCGCTTGCCGAACGCGTGCCCAAGGTTGAACTCCCATGCAGCACGATTCCTTTGGAACCCTTCAGAAGTTCAAAGGCGGGAATGGGCGCGAAGCATCATTCCATTCCCTTCCCGCCCTCCAAGAGCAGGGCGTCGGTCCGATTTCGCGTCTGCCGGTCAGCATCCGCATCGTTCTCGAGTCCGTTCTTCGCAATTGCGACGGCAAAAAGGTGCGCCGCAAAGACATCGAGGCGCTGGCGAACTGGAACGCGAAGAAGCCCGCCAGCGACGAAATCCCGTTCGTTGTAGCGCGCATCGTTCTGCAGGATTTCACCGGCGTGCCGCTCGTGGTGGATCTCGCCGCGATGCGCAGTGCGGTGAAGCGGCTGGGCGGCAACCCGAAAATCATCGAGCCACTCGTGCCTGTGGACCTGGTGGTCGATCATTCCGTGCAGGTGGACTTCGCCGGGTCCGCGGAGGCGTTGCGCCTGAACATGGACATGGAATTCAAGCGCAACCGCGAGCGCTATGAGTTCCTCAAGTGGGGTCAGCAGGCGTTCAAAACCTTCGGCCTCGTTCCTCCGGGGATCGGCATCGTGCACCAGGTAAATCTCGAGTATCTCGCGAAAGGTGTGCTCAGTCGTGGCGCATCCGTCCCGGTTGCGCAGCCAGGGAACGCAAGCGGGACGCATGCGCCACTTTACTTCCCGGACACGCTCGTCGGCACAGACTCGCACACCACTATGATCAACGGGCTTGGCGTGGTCGGCTGGGGTGTTGGCGGGATTGAAGCAGAAGCGGGAATGCTGGGGCAGCCGGTGTATTTCCTGACGCCGGAAGTCGTCGGCGTGCACTTGACCGGTGCGCTCCGCGAAGGGGTTACCGCCACCGATCTCGCCCTGCACATTACCCAGATGCTGCGTGCGCAGAAAGTGGTCGGGAAGTTCGTCGAGTTCTACGGGGAAGGGGCTGCCTCATTGCCGCTGCCGGACCGCGCCACCATCGGCAACATGGCACCCGAGTACGGCGCGACCATGGGCTACTTCCCCGTGGACAGCGAATCGGTCAATTACCTTCGCGCTACCGGTCGCACTGACGAGCAGTGCCGCGCGTTCGAAAATTACTTCCGCGCGCAAAAGATGTTTGGCATGCCGCGGAAGGGGGAAATTGCTTACAGCGTCGATCTTGAGCTGGACCTCCGCGAAGTGCAGCCGAGTGTCGCCGGTCCGAAACGTCCGCAGGATCGCGTGAATCTGCCAGAGCTAGGCAGCACTTTCCGTCAGCTACTCACCAAACCGGCGAGCGAAGGAGGCTACGGAAAGTCCGCGGACGCTCTCGAGCGCCGCTTTCCGATCCATCTCAACGGACGCAAACCGCGGCAGCGCGACATGGTGCCGGCGAGTGTCGCAAGTCCGACCGACACGGCGAAAGGCATGGCCGCGGATGGCGGGACGCTGATCGGCGAAACGGCGGGGCACAGCGAAATGGTTACCAATCGGCCCACAGCCACGCCCGCTGAGATGCTGGCCCAAGTGCCGGACGACGAGTTCAAACAGGGCGATAGTCGCATTGGTCACGGCAGCGTGCTGATCGCGGCGATCACCAGTTGCACGAATACGAGCAATCCGAGCGTAATGCTGGCGGCAGGCCTGCTGGCGAAGAAAGCCGTCGAGCGCGGCCTGCAGGTGGATCCGGCGGTGAAGACATCGCTTGCCCCAGGCTCGCGTGTTGTTTCCGATTATCTGCAGAAGACCGGGCTGCAGCCGTACCTTGATCAGCTCGGTTTCAACATTGTTGGGTACGGTTGCACGACGTGCATCGGCAACTCCGGTCCGCTGCATCCGAGCATTGAGAAAGCCATCAGCGAATTCGATCTGGTGGCCGCTTCGGTCCTCTCCGGGAACCGGAATTTTGAGGCGCGGGTGCATCAGAATATCAAGGCGAATTTCCTGATGTCGCCACCATTAGTGGTGGCGTTCGCCCTCGCGGGACGCGTCAACCTTGACCTGTCGCGGGAGCCGATCGCAAGAGACAAAAACGGCGAGGAAGTTTTCCTGCGCGATCTGTGGCCGAGTTTGCAGGAGGTGCGCGATGCAATGCAATCCGCCCTTCGGCCGGAAACATTCCGCAGACTGTACCGCGACTTCGCGGAGCAGAACCCGAAGTGGAACGAAATCCAATCCAGCACGGGCGAGATTTACGAGTGGGACGATAAGAGCGATTACATTCACGAGCCGCCTTTCTTCCAGGACTTCGGCATGCACGCGGGCCGCATCGGAGAAATCCGCAACGCGCGGCCGCTCGGCATCTTCGGCGACTCAGTGACCACCGATCACATTTCTCCGGCCGGAGCGATCAAGTCCACCTCTCCTGCGGGTCAATACCTGAAGTCGCGCGGGATCGAGCCGGCGGATTTCAACAGCTACGGCAGCCGCCGCGGGAATGATTTGGTCATGACGCGCGGAACGTTTGCCAACGTCCGAATCAAGAACCTGATGGTGCCCGGTGTCGAGGGTGGCGTGACCATTCATCACCCGAGCGGAGAAGAGATGTGCATCTACGATGCCGCGATGCGATACGCGAAAGAAAACGTTCCGCTCATCATTTTCGCAGGTCACGAGTACGGGACCGGCTCGAGCCGCGACTGGGCGGCGAAAGGGACGCGCTTGCTTGGTGTGAAGGCTGTGGTGGCGGCGAGCTTTGAGCGCATCCATCGCTCGAACCTGGTCGGAATGGGCGTGCTTCCGTTGCAGTTCAGTGAAGGGAGGAGCGCGCAAACGCTCCAACTCGACGGCTCCGAAACCTATAGCATCACCGGCCTATCGGAAGAGATCGAGCCGGGCAAGATGCTGGCGCTGGAGGTGACGCGCAAAGATGGCGTCACGCAGTCAGTGCCGGTAAAGCTGCGCATCGATACCCCGATTGAGATCGACTATTACCGGCACGGCGGAATTCTGCCGTTTGTCTTGCGTGAGTTGATGGCGCGTGAGTAGCAGCAGCGCTCCTCGGTTGCGCGAGCCTTATTCCAGCTCGCGTGTGCGTCGTTGCACCTCTACGTGCGAGCCCTCGGCGATGAATGCTGATACCGGTTTGGCACTCAGCGGCTCCACGAACTCGGCGCCATAAAGCGTCGCAATATCCGCTTCGAAGTTCCAACTTCTCGCTGGCCAAACACGCCAGCGGGGATGCTCGACACGATATTCGCTCACGCCGGATCGAAGCGCGGTGTAGCCCCAGTAATGTTCCGTGATGAATTCCTCGTGCGAACCCGCGGACGTACCCTGCGGCTCACCCATCGCGGTCACGCTGATCGACTCCCACGTCTTCCCGCGGCGCCAGCCATAACTGACTGCAACTTCACCGTCCCGGTGTACGATGTCATGGCGCATCGGTAAAGCCGTGTACGGCTCACCGTAGAACGCCCGTGCCACGATCGCGATCGCCGGCCGCGGCACGAGCTCACGGACAAAGGCTACTCCGCGCCGCCACTCGTCCAGATTCCTGGGCCTGACATAGAAGCGCAGGTTTACCTCCTCGAAATCGCGGTGTCTCGGGATGGGCAGACCCATGACACGCGTGTCGAGGAAGAGAAAGCCCACCAGGCTGACGAAGGTGTCGCCATTGTGGAAGTCCAGCTCCAAGCCCGCGGGAAGACGTGGGGCCAGCAGCTTCGGATCGATCGCGAAGTTCAGTATCGCGAGATACCGCCAGTTGGCGGTGAGGAACGGCTTCAGCACGCCGGCAGCCTACGCGTGACCCAGTTCAGCGAATCAAGTTCTCGAGGGATGGATTCGCCTCCGCCCCGAGCTGGATGGCCTTGGAATAATGACGCTTCGCCAGCTCCTTCGCGGGCGGCTTGTTCGTAGCGTAGATGACCGCCAGATTGTAGTGCGCATCCACATATTCCGGATTGGCCGCGATGGCCTCGAGCATCTCTTTCTCGGCCGCCTCCTGCCACCCCTTCTCGCTCGCCGTGATCCCGAGGTAGTTATGCGCGATGAAGCTCTTTGGATTAATCGCGAGCGCCTTCGTCAGCTCCGTCACCGCTTCGTCGAACTTCGCCTGCCTGTAATAGACGATCCCGAGCGTCCTTCGGGAAAATTCATCCTTGGGCGCGAGCGTCACGGCCTTCTTCAGCGTCAGCTCCGCCGCCTTCAACCTGCCGGTGCGAAAGTAAACCGCACCGAGATTGGAGAGGGCGTAGAGATTGTTCGGGCTCTTTGCCAGAATGCGCTCGTACTGCTTTTCCGAAGCGCGAAATTTCCCGCTGTCGAAATTCTCCTTTGCCTCCCTTGCCAGCGGCACGAGTTCCTCGGGAACACCGGGAGTGAAGGTGGTCTCCACGTTCGGCCCTTTCGGCGGCGGACCGCCCTGGCTCGTCGCGGGGGACCCCTGTTTTGCCATCGCGAAACTTCCGGTAACTGCTGCCGGGCCGCTGTCCGAAGTAGCGACCACCGGCTGGCGCAAGAGGGCGAGTTCTTCCGGCGTCAGCTTGGCGACCGGCTGCGCCAATAATTCGATCTGCTGATTCAGCGTCTCTGATTTGATCTGCAGCTTCTCGAATTCCGCCAGCATCAGCTTTTTAGCCTGGTCCCGCCGCGCCTCCTCCTGCCGCTCACGCAAGACTATGTTCCGAAGGATCTCGTTTTCTTTCGTGAGGCGGGCTGTCTCTTCTGGATTCGCGCCTGCGACTTTCGCCTTCGCTAACTCGTTCCCGGTTTGCTCCAACTGGGAGCGCAACTCGGCGACCGTGACTTCGAAGTCGTGGTTTTGCTTCTGACTGCTGGCGAGCTGCTGACGTAGCTGCTCCACCTGCCGCTTCACATCGGCGATCTCCTGTTCCTTCTTCGGTTTGTCGTCGCTGATCTCGCGCACCGTCTTCTCCGCCTCCGTCAGCTTCCTCTGGAGATCGGCATTTTCCGCCACAAGCACCTGCACACGCTCCTGCGCCTGCTTCGCATTCTTCAGCTCAGCGACGAGTTCATCCCGCTCTTTGGTGACGCTCGCGATTTGCGTGTTCGCTTCATTCAGCTTTGTGCTGGCGTCCTCCTTCTCCTTCTCGGCCGCGGCCCGGCCCTGCTCCGCTGCCGTGAGCGCGTTCTTCAGCTGCGTGATTTCCGCGCGTAACGCTTCAGTGGCTTTCGCATCGCCGCTGCCACTGCTTTGAATTTTCTTCAGGGAATCCTGAGCTTTCGCCAGTTGCTCGCGCGCTGCGGTTTCGGCGCCATGGGATTTTTGAAGTTCCGTCTGCGCTTTTTCCAGTTTCGAATTGGTCTCTCGCAAGCGGTCGTTCAGCGTTTCCTTCTCTTTCTGCACCGCGCTGTACTGGCTGCGGGATTTCTGCAGCTCCGTCTGTAATTGATCTACCTTCTCCTGCAGCTTCCTGGTGGCTGCGCTAATCGCCGCGTCGCTTGGCGCGGGAGTCGCGGCGACGGCAGCGGGGCGCGTTTCCGCTGGCGCAGGAACCGGGAGGCGCGCCTCGCCCGCGCGGGCACCGATTTCCACACTCGGCTCGGCCGGCCCGGGATTCTGCGGCAGGACCGAGGTGGACGGGGCGGGCTCCGACGTAGCGGCAAGATCCGCCTGTGTGCCGACTTTATTCTGCACGCGCAGAATGCTTTCACCGATTTTTCGTGCGCGGTATTCGACGATCGCGGGCTGCCAGTCGCGATGCGTCTTGCGCAGTTCCTCGAGCAGACTTCCAGCAAAACGGAACTTCGCGAGTGCCGCCTTGAACTGGTTGTCGTGTTCAAGTTTTTCTCCCTGCTGCGCAGTCATGTAGGCTTTGAGAAAGACTTCGCTAGGGTCTTCCGACTGCGCTCCAACCTGAAGGGAGGAACCGAAGAGCAGGAAACCGGTGAGGAGAAACAGACCGAATTTCGTCATGCGAGGGCGAAGCGGATGATACGCGAGTGCGTGGGAGTTGCAACGGCCGCCTGTAGCCACGGGTGAAGAGAGAGCGGGCAACGTGCCAAGCTGCTGCTTTGGCTTTGCAATCCGGGACCCTAAACCTAGAATCTCTCTTCGCTGGTGGCCATAGCTCAATGGTAGAGCTCCAGATTGTGGTTCTGGCTGTTGCGGGTTCGAGTCCCGTTGGCCACCCCATCGCGGCTGGCACGGGCGGTGCTAGTTCATACTAGCGTGCTAAATCTCGACTCCGCGATTTTCGTCACTAACAACGCCTCGGCGCTGGAGTCCTTCTGGCGCCACATTGCGCAGGATCAAAGGCTTCAGGATTGCAATGATCTGGAGAAACTGCTCGTCGGCTGCGACACCATTGCGGCGCCGGATGATGTAGACCTCCTGGCGGCGTAGCACGCGGTTTCCTTCAACGTAAGGGATCGCTGCGGCAGCCGCGATCTGGGGCCTAAATTCTCCAAAGTCGTTCCGCTCGCGATTCACCCGCGGAGTGGTCGGTATTCGCACTCTAACGAGGCTTCGTTTCTGGTCCTTCGGGTAGGCGAAAACGGCAGTTGTGTTAGTGTCTCCGAGCAGTGTGTCTGTAGCTCAACCGGATAGAGCAGCTGACTTCGGATCAGCAGGTTGGGGGTTCGAATCCCTCCAGGCACGATGCCTCGCGATGATCAGGATCCACCCGAGTAAAGTATGAATACTCGCCGCGCTCCGGTCATCGTCGTACTCGGACTGATGACGACGATTCCCGTAGGGGGCGTCGTCTGGCAGACGGTCCATTATCTCGTCGGCCTGAAGCGCCTCGGGTTTGATGTCTACTACGCCGAAGACCACGGGGTGCATCCATCCATGTTCACGGATCAGAATGACCGCGATGGGACGCGGCAGGCGGCGGATTTCCTGGCCCGAACCCTGGCCCGGTTCGACCTCGGCTCCCGCTGGTCCTATCGCGCATGGCATGGGACGGAGCAGTACCATGGCGTAGGAAAGCTCGCCATTAATCGCGCTTTTGAGAACGCAGCCGCAGTGATCAATCTCCATGGTGGAACACTCCCGCGACCGGAACACCTGAAGGGGCGCGGCGCGTTTATTTATCTCGAGACGGATCCGGTCGCGCCGCAGATCGAACTACGCGAGAAAGTGAAAGCGACAGAGGAATTCCTCGACCAGCACACGGCCTACTTCACCTTCGGGGAAAATCTTGGCGCAGCTGATTGCAAGGTGCCGGTGCCGCCGGCGCGTTATACATTTCACGCCACTCGCCAGCCGATCGTGCTCGACTTCTGGCGAGAAGGGGAAAGGCGCGCAGCGGACCTCTTCACCACGATTGCAAACTGGCGCCAGCCCCAGCGGCAGATGACGCTCGACGGCAAGGTCTATCATTGGAGCAAGCACCATGAATTCGTTAAATTCATCGATCTCCCGCGGCGTACGTCGCAGCGACTCGAGCTGGCTTTGAGCAGCTATGAGGCCTCTGACCGGGAGATGCTGACGGCAAGAGGTTGGAAAGTGCGGCCCGCGATGGAATTCACGAGGGACATCGACGCCTACCGGCGCTACATCGCGGGCTCCCGTGGTGAGTGGACCGTGGCGAAGGACCAGAATGTCCGCCTGCGCAGCGGCTGGTTCAGCGATCGGGCTGCTACGTATCTAGCAGCCGGCCGCCCCGTCGTAACGCAAGAGACTGGTTTCAGTAACGTGCTTCCGACTGGATGTGGGCTCTTCTCCTTCGCGACGATGGAGGAAATCCTCGACGCGTTCGACAGGATCAATTCGGATTACGAGCGGCATTCTGAGCGTGCATCTCAGATCGCGCGGGATTATTTCGACGACAAGGTTGTGCTCGCGAAACTGCTGCAGGAAGCGGGCGTTTCCTTGCCGCGGCGACAGTTTACGAGACCAGGCCCTCGCAATGCGACCTGAAGGAGAAGCGCGTTACCTGATCGTAAACGCGGACGATTTCGGTCTGACCAGGGGAGTAAACCAGGGCATCATCGAAGCTCACGAACACGGGATTGTCACAAGCGCCAGTTTGATGGTGCGTTATCCGACCGCCGGTGAAGCTGCGGATTACGCCCGCACCCATTTGGATCTTAGTGTCGGTCTGCATTTTGACTTAGGAGAGTGGCGCTACCACAACGGCCAATGGGCCGCAGCTTACCAGGTCGTCGCTTCCAGCGATCCTGAAGCAGTCGAAGCGGAGTTGGAGCGGCAGCTCGCCCGCTTCGAGCATTTGCTGGGGTGCGCACCAAACCATCTGGATTCACACCAGCACGTGCATCAGTCGGAGCCGTCTCGTTCTCTTCTGCTGGGTTGCGCTTCGAAGTTGCGCGTGCCGCTGCGGGACTCCAGTCGACGGGTCAGTTACTGTGGACGCTTTTATGGCCAGACAGCGGAGGGCGAACCCCTCCCCGCCGGAATATCGCACGATGGCTTGAGGAATATTGTTCGCGCCCTCGCCCCAGGTTGGACCGAGCTTGGATGTCACCCGGGATACGCGGAAGGGCTGGATTCGGTGTATCTGACGGAACGCGAAGAGGAACTCCGGACATTGTGCAGTTCCGAAACGCGTCAGTTGCTCGACGAATATCGAGTCGAGCTGCGCTCGTTCCGCCACCTGAAGTCCTGCGGCAGTTAGGTGGCAACTGCCTGAGACCGCGGCGTTATGCGCCGGTGGACACATCGTTGTCGCGCCTCCGGGTGGAAAACTCTGGAGGCGCGCAACGACTGTGCTTGATCAGTTCGTATTCTTACGACCTGACCAGCTGGGCGCGTTTATGTTTTTGCGGCCGGACCAGCTGGGGGCGTTCAGGTTTTTTCGCCCGCCGCCTCTGGCGTCTTTCGAGGGCTTCATGTCGCCCACTTTGACCTGCGGCTTTTTGCCGCCCGACTTCGAACTTTTGCTTTGTGTCGCCATGGTTTGGTCTCCTTTCTTTGTGGTGGTTGAAATTTGCCAATACCTCTGCTGTATCTGCTCGATGAGCGCTCCGCGTCGCTGACGCCGCTAATACCGTCCGCGGGTGCTGGGGGCGCGCTGAAGCGCGCTCGGGAGGCGCCCTTTTCGCTAAGGGAGGGGGCTCCAGCCCGGTACTGTCACTTTCTTCGCATTTCTCTGGCTGAACTCGTTGCCTCCAGCCGTCTTTGCTTTTGGACCATGCACGCTCGCGGGATTGGACCGCTTTGCGTGCGATTGGTCTGCCGCACCTGGGCGGCATGGTTTTCTTGCTCCAGTATCTCCGCGTTCGGAGGGACCGCACGCGGCAGACCTCGGCGAGTTTTCCCTTAGCTGAGGCCCTTGTTGCCGCCGCCCCCGGAGAGCCCCTTGTTGCCGCCACCGCCACTCAGGCCACGATTTCCGCCGCCACCGCTGAGCCCACGGTTTCCGCCGCCGCCCTGAAGGTTCTTGCGGCCACCGCCGCCGCCGCCGACTGCGTCTTTCTTCGGCGCGAGATCACGCACATTGATGCCTTTTTTATCCGTCTGTTCTGTCGATTCTTTTTTCTGAGCCATAACTAATCCTTTATCTATCTTGGGTTGGTTGTTGTGTATCGGGAGCGCCGAGCAGGTATTGACGGCCGCCGGTGACGTTTCCTTTTGGGATCAGATCATCCAGGCGAATCAATTTTTCTTTCCGCCGCTTCTGCTTTTGAATTCCAGACTCATTAGCAGCCGCGGCTTTCTTGTCCTTCGGCATACTCACCTTGTCATCCTATTATCACGATCCGTGCCAGCGCTTTTGCAGCCGGCATTTCTGCATCCGCCGCCGCTCCGCATCGTACGCGATTACAGTTACTTACAACATTCCAGTTGTCCGCAGACGTGCAACTATCCGCGCGTTGGCGACGTTCGCCGCGGCATCGAAACGATCCCATATGCGACGTTGCAAATCGACCCACCCGGCTTCATTCCCGAGCCATTCCGCGGAGATGCCTGACGAGTTTGGCGCGAGAGATCCCCAGGAGCCTCGCGGTCTGCCTTTGGTTCTCCTTTGTTCGCTTGTAAACAAAGCGGATATGCCTTTCCACCGCGTTGCCTAACGAAAGATCAGCCGTCGGTTCGTCGCGGCCGTTCTGCGCGGGCGCAGGCTCTGCCTCCGCGGTCTTCCGGTGCTCGGGCTCCAGGTCAGGCGGGAATACGACATGCTGCGGTAAGACCACAGGTCCGTCGCAAAAAAGCGTCATCGTCCGGACGGTATGACTGAGCTCGCGCAGGTTCCCTCGCCACTCGTGCATCAAGAGCTTCCTCATCGCCTCCGGATGAATCGCCTCGATCTTCTTGCCCTCGCCGGCCGCTGAATTCTTTAGTTCGGCTGCAATCAAGGCCGGCAATTCCTCCAGTCGCTCCCGCAACGGAGGAATCAGCAGGGTAAGTCCGTTGAGGCGATGATACAGATCTTCACGAAATCTCCCTTTCCGAATGGCTTCACGCAAAGACGTGTTCGCCGCACAAATAATCCGGACATCGCAGGTCAACATCCGCTCGGAGCCTAGTCGCTCGAACTCGCCGTACTCGAGCGCACGCAGTATCTTGACCTGCGCGAGCGGGCTCATCTCGGAGATCTCGTCTAGGAACAACGTGCCACCGTGTGCCAGCTCAAATTTTCCTTTGACCGTCTGCTGCGCACCGGTGAAAGCGCCACGTTCGTGGCCGAAGAGCTGACTCTCGAGAAGGGTGTCGCTCATGGCGGAGGCATTGAAGGATAGGAAGGGCTTACCTGCACGAGCCGAGGAATTGTGAATCGCGTGCGCGAGCAGCGTTTTGCCCGTGCCAGTTTCGCCGAGCAGAACTACCGGCACCTCGGAGCGCGCCGCCAGCGCGGCGAGCTGCAGGCAGCGTTTCATTGCTTCATTAGCGGTCGTCAGATCCTCGACCTTTAGCCTCGATAACAGCGGCTGGATTGCCATTGGTTCGGCCTAATCGAGGACGCTCTCCCGTAGCTGACGGATCGGCTCGAAAACCGATTCAATCATGGTGCGCTTGCCGACCATGATTCGGGCTTCGCCGCGCATTCCGACGCGGAGCGGGAGCGGCTTTCTGCGTTTCGAGGTGCCCGAATCTTCCAGCGCGGCCAAAGCCACAAAGCGCGGCCCTTCCGGGGAGCTAACGATGGAGGGACTAATCCACTCCAGTTTGGCGTCGACCGTTCCGTACCGTTGATACGGAAACGCATCCAGGAAAAAGCGGGCGCGCTGACCGACTGCCAGACGCGGCAGAGCTGTTTCCTGCACAATTAAGCGGGCGCGCGGCTGCGCATCCGCACGCGCCAACTGGCAAAGCTCCTGCCCATTTTGCACCACCGTCCCGGCGCTCCGCTGTGCGAGAGAGATGACAACCGCGTCGTAGGGGGCGCGAATGCTTAGCAAATCTTGTTCGGAATTCTCGAGGTCACCCTTGAAAGCGGCGAGACGGTATTTCAGTTTTTCGATTTCACCGAGCTTTTCGCCGCGACTTCGGGAGTGCTCCGTTTCGAGACGTTGCCGTTCCAGCTTCACCTGTTGCAGCGTCCGTTCCGCCACGCTCAAGTCTTTTTCCGATTCAGCCAAATCCAGCCGCAGCCGAGTCAATTCGACGCCAGAAATTCCGCCTGTCTTGGAGAGCTTCTCCATCCCGGCTACGAGTTCGCGGCTGCTGGCGACGTGCTTCTCGCGAAACTTCACTTCGCTTTCCGCCTGCGCGATTTCGGCGAGCTTGATATCGAGTTGAGATTCAAAATCCCCATCTGCTTTTGCCAGATCTTGCTCTCTCGTGCGGAGATCCTCCTGCGCGCTGCGCAACTGTGTATCGAGCCCCCTGATCTCATCGGAGCGCAGAACGAACAGCTCCGCGCCCGCTTTCACTGCCTGGCCTTCATTGACCGAGATGCGGTGCACCACCGCCACGCGGGGTGATTGGATCGGATCCGCGCCCTGTTTCGGCACCAGGACAAAGGGACATATGACATTCTCGGGGAGCCGCACAAAAATGGCGACGAATAGCGCCACAACAAAGAGGGCGATCAGCAACCACGCGGCAAAGCGGATGACCGAGGGAGGCGGCTCCTGGGACAGCATATCGGACTGGCCCTCGAGAGGACTGGCAGCGGTCTGTGCAGGCATGCGCGGGATCAGATCGCCATCTGCTGGCTGGAAAGATAAAAATAGAGTCCCCGCTGTGCCATCAGCTCGTCATGTGTTCCCATTTCGGCGATCTGCCCCTTCTCCATCACTACGATCGCATCCGCCTCGCGAATGGTGCTCAACCGATGCGCGATCACGATGGTCGTGCGCCCCGCCATCAGTCGCCCCAGATTATCCTGGATCGCGCGCTCTGATTCCGTGTCGAGGGCGCTCGTGGCTTCATCGAAAATCAGCACCGGTGGGTTGTTGTAAATCGCGCGCGCGATCGCAATGCGCTGTTTTTGACCGCCGGAGAGCGAGAGCCCGGATTCGCCGATCTTCGTTTCGTAGCCGAGCGGCAGTCGCATAATAAAATCGTGAGCGGCGGCCGTCTGCGCAGCAGTCAGGACCCGGTCTAAATCGGGTTCTGCGTCACCGAACGCGATGTTCTTCGCGATCGTGTCGTTAAAAATGTGGTTCTCCTGCAAGACCATTCCGATATGGCGGCGCACATCGCGATAGTTCAGCGTCTTCAGGTCTGTCTGGTCGAACAGAATCGTGCCTTCCGTCGGTTCCAGCAGTCCGGCCACGAGTTTGATCAGCGTGGTTTTGCCGCAGCCGCTCCGACCGACCAGCGCCACCATGCGTCCGGGCGCCAGATCGAGCGTGATCTTGGTGAGGATGTTCGGGGCTTCGGGTCCACCATAACGGAAGCTCACGTTGCGCAGCTCGATTCGTCCTTCGAGGCTGTGGACCGGGGTCAACCCGGAACGGTCCCGGCCCTGCTCCGGTTCTTGTTCGAAGACGTCGTTCAGCCGGTTCATCAAAACCGACGCGAGCTGCACGTTGTCCCACACGCCGAGCGTTCGCAGGATTCCGCCGTATGCCATTGCAGTGAGTGAGCTGAAAGCAACAAAACCGCCGACGCTGAGGTTCCCGCTCATGACCTGGTTCGCGCCCACCCACAGGAAGATTGCGGTCGAGAGCATGCCGATCGTGGTCAAAAGACTGTCGTACGACATGACGATGAAGCTGCTCCGGAAGAGCTTCTTCGAGACGGAAAGAAATTCGTTCAGCATCGTGTCGCGGAAAACCGATTCGGCCGCCGCCGCTTTCACAGCTTCAATTCCTTTGATCGCGTCGATCTGGTGCGAGCTGTACTTCCCCTGGCTCTCTTCCACGCTGGCGAACATCGGCCGCAGCACCTTGAAGGAGAACAGCATTAGCCCCGCATAGAGCGGCGTCGTGGCGAGAAATGCCAGGGTTAGCGACGGACTGTAAACCGCCATCAACACCACCGCGCCCAAGAGTTCGACAATCGCGAGCAGCGCGCCAATCCCATCCTGCACCGCGAACTGCCGCACCTGCCTGGCGCCATCAAGACGACGCTGGATGTCACCGGTCCGCCGGCTGGTGAAGTAGGACATTGGGAGCGACAAAAGTTGACGAGTGAGGAAATCGAGGATCGCGGTGTCGAGCCGCACCGCGGTGAAAGCGAGCAGATACTCCTGCACGAGCGTCGAGGCCTGAACGAAAAACAGGGCTACACCCATTCCCAAAATGATCGTGCCGAGTAATCCGACATCCTTTTCCACGATCACCTTGTCCACCACCATCTGAGTGAAGATGGGGAACAGCAGCTGCAGAAACGTGACTACGACGGACAAGACCAGCGCCTGCAGCAGATAACGGCGGAACTTCTTTAAAAACGGCAGCACCCACGCAAGATTCGAGGTGCTCTCCGGCGCTTTCTCGAAGGCGGTGGTGTAATCGAACAAAGCCGCGTAGCCGGACCAGTTTTGCTCGAACTCCCTGCGCGGAATGCGCCGCAGCCCCAGCGCCGGATCGGCCACGCGAACGAAGGCGTCGTTCACTTCGTAGAGCACCATCCAGTGGTTGCCTTCCCAATGCACGATCGCCGGCAGCGGCATCAGCGGCAGGTTTCGAAGCGAGACTTTCAGCGCGCGCGCCGCCAGCCCCAGCTCCATGGCCGCGCGGCACATGGCCTTGAGGCTCGTGCCGTCGGTGGAGGTGTGGCAGAGCTGTCGGATGCGCGGCAGGCTCACTTTGCGGCCAAAATGGCGGCAGATCATCCCGAGGCTCGCCGCGCCGCAATCCATTTCATCGATTTGCTCGATGTGTTCAAAGCGCCGGATGCGGCCCTTGCGTTTGCGGAAGTAGCCTTGCTCATCGGCGAACGGTTCCTCGGTCTCGGCGTCTTCGGCCGCCGGTTTCTCGCCGTCGAGCGCCACCTTGTCGTGCGTTGCCACCTCCGCCGGGAGGAGCTCAGTGGTAAAATCAAGCGGCACCCGTGCCTCCGTCTTCGCCTTGTACTGCGCCAGGCGCTCCTCGAGCAGCTTTTCAAATTCCGGATAATGGCGCTTCAGATCCCGCACCGCGTCCGGCTCCAGCGCAAGCACGCGGCAATCGGTGAAAGCCTCGACGGAAGCGGCACGCCTGGAGCCGTTCAGGATGGAGAGCTCACCGAAAAAATCGCCGTCACGGTAAAAGGCGAGGTTCTTCTCCTTCCCATTCACCCCCGCGAAAGCGCGGGCCCGGCCTTTCTCGATGATGTAGAGCGCCCCGGCCTCTTCCCCCTCGCGAATGATCAGCTCTCCCTTCGGGAATTCAGCGGGCGACAGTTTCTCGATGATGCCGCGCAAGGCCGGCGCGGGTAGCCGCCCGAAGTTGCTGAACTCGTAGAGGAAGCCGTGCAAGGCGCGATGACGCGCAGTCGTATGCACGTGGTGGCGGAGCTCCGGCTCTTCCTCGACGAGTTTCAGAAAATCCTCGCGGTCCAGGCGCAACACATCCACCGCCGTGCTGCAGCGCACCGTTGCATTTCGTGTCCCGCCTTCAGCCAGCGCCGCTTCCCCGAAGCTGTCGCCCGGCCGCAACGTGCCGAGCGCCACTTCCTCCCCGTTCGCCTGCGTCTTGACTGCCCGGGCGCGGCCGGAGATCAGGACGTAAAAGGCTTCCGCCTCTTCGCCCTGCCGAACGATCACATCGCCAAATTCGTAATGCTCCTCCTGGAGCAGCGGCCGCAGCTTCTCGTAATCCTCATCCGGGAGCAGATGAAACAACGACGACCGGCGCAGCAAATCCTCGTCGTGTGTTCGCATGGCGTTTTAGCTCAGCGCGAGTTCCCAGCGCACATGACGGCTCGCGAGATCGCTAAAGTGGCGCTCGAGCAAACGTTGCTCCACCCGCCGCCGCACGGCCTCATCCTCCGGGTCCGGCTCGCTCTTGCCGGCGATGCGGCACAGCCGATAGGTTCCCCCTACTTCCATCGGCTCCAGCACTTCGCCAGCGGAAACGCTGAGGAAGCGGGGCTGAAGATCAGGCGCAATATCCTCCAGCAGGAGCTGCTGGCGCTGAAACGGATAGCGCCCTTCCGTCGCCACTTCCTCCATTGGCATGGAATCATCACGCACGCAGAAGAGCGCCTCGCACGCGGCGTCATGAGAGTCGAATTCAATGACTTCCACGTCGAATACTGTCAATTGCAAACGAAGCGAGCCCAGCTCTCTCTTCAGCGCCTGAGGCGTGAGAAGGCTTTCCCGCTGGCTCCAATAAGCCGCCTCCGCGTTCAGCATCTGTTGGAGCCAATCCTCGTCTCTGCCGAGCGCCGCCAGCCACTCACCGAGCTGCTCTTCCTCCAGCTTTTGCCGCTCCAGGAACTCTTCGCGCAGCGCTGGGATAGAGTGGGAACCGGCCACATTCCCTCCCGCCAGCCCCGAAGCCAGCCGCCAGCTCAGGCGGTTCGCCATTCGCCCCAGCTCGCCAGAAAGCATCAGCTCAGCGATCAACAACTCCCGCAGCTCAGGCGTAGCCGAGACATACGGGAGCGACTGCGGCTCCACGTCTTCGATGGCTTCACCCCAGTAATGGCGCGAAAAATAATCGCTAAAGTCGGCCAGCGTCAGGCCTCGATCCGCCAGCCAGCGCTCAGTTTCCTCAGCGGTGATCAAATCGTGATCGTAGCGAAACGTCTGGGCCGCAGTATCCACCGCAGCGTCATCAATCTCCCGCTCTTCCTCCGTCGCCCGTTCTTCGCACGCTTGCATGCGAAGCAGTTCTTCCCAGACCGGTTGAACCTCCCCGCGGAAATGCGCCGCATCGATCACGTCGCGGACCGTGTACGGAACGGACCCGAGGCTAAAAACCCCTCGGCTCGCATTGGCCACAAGCATGCTGCTGCCGGACATCCCACAGGTGTTAAGCAAAAACGCCGCCCCTTGTCGAGCACAGGCTGCACCCGCGGGGCGCGCCTCGACGCAGCGAGGCGGCTACAGCAGCTTTCTCAACGGCGCTAAACCAAGTCTAAACCTTCGTCAGTCTTCGCGATGCGTCGCAGCGTAGAGGCTCACCGCCTCCGCTCGCGTTTCCACACCCAGTTTCGGATAAATCCGCTCCACATGTTTACGTATCGTTCCCACTTTGCTTTCTAGAAGGTGCGCGATGATGTCGTTGCTTTTGCCGTGCCCGACCCATCGATAAACCTCTTCTTCACGTGGCGTGAGGTCGCCACGTTTGCGCGCGATCGCGCCGCTGGCCTGCTCTTCGACGAGTTCAACCACGAGTGCAATCGACTGCGGCGAGCCCGCCCGCAGCCGTCTGATAAACAGGCAGGTCTTCCCTCGTTTCACTACGAACGACTTAGTCGATGGATGCTTCCCACGCCCTTCAAGCCAGCCGCAGACCGACGGGGGCAACATGCCCCGGCGCAATGGGCGCGCCACAAACACTCTCAGCCAACGGCGCGCCGCTTCGTCTGCAAATTTGATGTCGCCTCGCGGCGTAGCGATCACCATCGCGCAACGGCTGGCGTGCGCGAGCTTGTGTGAGCCGTGTAACGTTCGCAAAGCAATCCCCCACCCTTACTACGGGATTTGCAGGCTCAAGTTTCAGGCGAAGTCGCATTTTCCGAAAATCTTCTCTCCCTCGGCGAGTGCATTTTCTCCCAAGGCGAAATGTACGCGCCTCGCCGTACAGACAGCCACGCGGGTAATCGGTAAAAATCGGGCCTGTGAAAATTAAATACTCCCGCTTCATCCCCGCCGTGAGCTTCGCATTCCTCCTCGTCGTGTTCACGACGCAAGCGAGCGCGGCCCCACCTGTCACGATCAGCTTCGCGGACGGGTCTTCGGTCAGGTTCCGCACCGACCGGGAGAGATTCTATCCGGTCGGAGTTTCACCTGGGGAGACGGCGAACATCCAGTTCAGGCTGCCACGAGGTCTGGCAAATACGCGCCTCAGCTTCGAAGCGCTGGATGGTGGAGTCGTCACGGACGGCGTGGTGATCGCCGTGGATGGCACTGCGTCCGTTACCTTCACGGCTGGTGATCAGCCAGGCCTTTACCGGCTCCTCGCCTCGGCCTCTGGCAAGACGGCCATCCTCCAATTCTGGGTCTTCAACGCGGAGAACCCCGAGGCGAATCCACCAGTTCTGGTCCGAACGCCCACGGGAAACTGACCACCGCCAGCAACCACAAAATTCTCCCCATCGTCATGAAAACTTCAACAACAGTTCCCCGCCTCATCGTCGCGTTCTCGTTTTTCATCTTCCTACCCGAGGTGCGCGCGCAGGCAAACGACAGTCCCACCGGCCCATCGGGTACGTTCGACGGCAACGGCGTCAGCACCACCGGCTGCGCGATCGAGCCCTACGTGGGTACTGCCCTCAGAAGTATCAGAGATATCACCGTGGCGGGAGGCGTGGGCGTCTACCCGCTCCAGTGGTCGCGCACCCTCAGCACCCGCCGCGTCAGCACCGCGCCAAATGGATTCGGCAGCGGCGGCGGCTGGAGCCATAGCTATGAATGGACGATCGATCCAACCACGGACGTTGACGGCTCGACGCCGCCACCACCGACAACCTATGTGGTTCGTTTTCCGGACGGACGCACGATCACTTTTGCCTATGCCTCTACTGATCCCTATTTCCGCGGACCGGCCGGGATCAAAGAACGATTTCAGCCGCTCAACCTGACCACAAACAAGGCATATCTGATCCTTCCGGATGGCGGGAAGGTCGAGTTCCTGGCAACAGCCGTCGTTGAGACGGAGAACGAGGTCAACCCGCCTCTCATTATGTCTCATTGGGAGTACAAAGCCACGGCGCTGATTGATCCCTACGGGCTGCGCACGAGTTTCTCCTACACCCAATCGGGCAGGCTTGACCGGATTACCGAGCCAGCCGGGCGGTGGTTGCAGCTTTCCTACGGAACGTCAGGGCGCATTTCGCGCGTCGATGCGCGCTACGGCACGGGCACCACGACGCAATCGGTCACCTACACCTATGCGACGCAAACGTTTGGCGGCACGAGTTACCCGGTGCTGACAGCCGCAAATTACCTGACCGATACCGGCGCGCCTTCCGCGACTTACACCTACCAGACTTCGAACCTGACGAGCAGCAGCGTGCCGCTGATCGCGACCTGCCATGATATCGATTACTCGGGTCCAATGAAATTGATCGCATATGATTTCGAGCGCACGTCGCCCAGCCGCGTTTACGGACAGATCTGGCGCGAGAAACACATCGGAGGCACCGTTGTCACCACGCTTTCCGGCACCGGCAACACGCGCACGGAAACGCGCGGCGACGGGCCGGTGCGGACCTTCACCTACTCGAACGCGAGAATGACGAGCTCGACCGATTTCAAAAACGTCAGCGCCTCGCAAACTCGCGGCAGCGCCGGCTATATTAATTCTGTCACCGACCGGCGTGGCAACACCACCGACTTCGTCAACACCGGAAAGACGGGCCGAATCACTAAAATCACATTTCCTCTTACCTCATCCGATAGCGTCCGCGCATACGCCGAGGCAGTATATGGCAGCGCGACCTGCCCCGATCCAAACAACCGCGACGCAGACAATCCGTACTACGTCTACAGCACAAAGAACGAGCGGGGGTTCTCGACCTTCTACACGCGCGACGTGAACAAGAGAATCACGCGGATTGATTATCCCGACACCGCCTACGAGACCTTTACCTACAACCACTTTGGCCAGGTGCTCACCCACCGGATGACCAGCGGCGGCACGGAAACCTTCGAATACGACTCCCGCGGCCGGTTGACCGCTTATCGCGACGCCGATCACGCGCTGCCGAAGAATCCAACCGCCCGTTATCAATACGACGTCAACGATCAGGTCTGGAAAGTGACCGATGCGCGAGGCACTTCCCTGGGCGACCCGAACTACACGACCACCTACACCTCGGACGCGAGCGGACACACGACAAAAAAGACCCATCCCGACGGGAGTTATTCCCAAGCCGCTTACAATACCGACGGGACTCTCGCCTGGATAGCGGACGAAAATCATCCCAACGCGCTCACCGATCCGAACCAAAGGACCCGCTACGCCTACGACGACTATAAGCGGGTGGTTTCGGTCACCAATCCACTGAACGAGACGACACAGTTCAAATATCAGCATCACCCGGTCGAAACGAGTGATCCCTACGCGCACACCTCCTCGTTCGTCTTCCGTCGAATTTCGCCGATGGGCAAATGGCTCGACCACGATGCGGATGAGAACCTGCGCGCTTTCATCAAACGCGAAGCGCCTTTCGTTACCGCAGACGATGCCATGACGTGGTATACATATGATCCTGTGGGCAATCTCACGTCGGTGCAGGACCCGCGCGGGAAGATCAGCAAGTCATTCTATGACACCCGCAACCGTCTGACCGACGTTGATGACCCGAGTATCACGATCACAAGCGATCCTCCGCACACCATCAGTTGGACATATGATCCGGCCGGCAACAAAAAAACTGAGTTGCGAGCGAACGACCAGTTGATCACCTACGACACCTACGATGAGATGAACCGGCTCACGAAGCAGACTGTCCAGCGCACCACGACTGCTTTCGATGTGACGAACTGGACTTACGATCTGGCGGGCAACGTCAAGACAATCAAAGACCCGCGCGGGAAGATTTACAGCTACGACTACGATCTGATGAACCGGAAGACGACGACCACCTATCCTCTGGACAGCGGAGGCGTGGCGCGACAGGAGATCAACACCTATGACATCGCGGGAAATCTGGAGACATTCAAAAACCGCGCCGGCGCGATCCAGACCTTCACCTACGATAATCGCAACCGCGCGACCGCCTTTACGTGGAATGACGGGGCGACCAGCGGCCAGACGATTGACTACGACAACGCCTCGCGCGTGGAGCAAATCGCGACTTCAGCAGGGATGACGACCAGCTTCACCTATTTCGATGACAACGCGCTGAAAACCGAGACCCAGCTCTTCAACGCCCAGTCGCGCACCGTCAGCTACACCTACGACGACGACGGCCACCGCGCTACGATCGGTTATCCCGCCGGTTACAATTACACCTACGAGTACACCCAGCGTCACCAGCTGAAGCAGTTGACCGATACCGGCGACACCGTTCGACTCCCCGTGGTCAGCTATAAGTATGACGTGAGCGGCAATCGCACCGAGCGTGCTCTCCGAAACACCACCCGGACCGAGTACACCCCTGACGATCTGAATCGTGTTACAAGCCTGCAACATTTCCTCAGTGGTAACGTGTCGCCGCGCTTCGATTATGAATTCGACGAGGTGAGCCGGCGAAAATATGAGGAGCGCAACGCCGGGACCCCCGGCGCGAAGGCCGATGGCTACGGCTACGACCTGGCCGGATGGTTGAACGCCTACAATCGTGACGGAACCCTCCAGGCCGACGACACCGTCACCGGCGCGATTTCCGTGGTGAGCCTTGCCTACGACGCCAATGGCAACCGCACCAGCATGGGCGCGACCTCCTACACCTCGAACGACCTCAACCAGTATACCCTTGCGGGCGGCGCCGCGCTGACCTATGACGGTAATGGCAATCTGACCGCTTACAACGGCTGGCAGTACACCTACGACGCGCAAAACCGGCTCAAAGCCGCCGACAACAACGCGCTCAATCAGCACCTCATCTACTACTACGACGGCCTGAACCGCCAGGTCGCCCGGGACGTGAACGGCGTGCGCACCTACAACGTCTGGGACGGGTGGAACTTGATCGAGGAACGCAACGCCTCGGGCAACGTCGTCTACTGCTACATCCACGGAGCGGCCACCGACGAGATCCTGGCCCGCTTCGGCGGCGGCTCTGCCACGCGCTGGTACTACCACGACGGGCGCGGCAACACGTCTCACCTGGCCGGCGATCAGGGGTATCTGGTTGAGCGTTACACCTACGGCTTCGCAGGAAATCCCTTTTTCTACGATGCCAGCGGCGCTTCCGTCACCGCGTCTCCTTCCAACAATCGCTTCCTCTTCACCGGGCGCGACTATTCAAAGGAGACCGGCCTCTACGATTACCGCAACCGTTTTTACCACTGGGGGCTCGGCCGTTTCATCCAGAGCGACCCCATCGGCTTTGGCGGCGGCGACCTGAATCTCTACCGCTACTGCGGCGGTGATCCAGTCAATCGGACCGATCCGAGTGGGCTCGCTCCGCAATCCCATCCTCCACCCCAACTGAGGGACACAAGCCTAGGCCGCAATCCGTTCGAGGCCTTCCCACAGGGACAGGGAATCTCAACGGCGGGCTGGTGGGAGGGCAAGCCTGGAGGCAACGACTTCTACTCAGGATTTGTCGGTCGTTCTGGTGGCCGCGATGGCGGCGCCGGCGGCACCGGGGCAC
>JBHENA010000007.1:0-312 GCA_046262275.1 Chthoniobacterales bacterium | reverse complement strand
AAGGGTGACGGCGGCGGTGGCGGGAACGGCGGCTCCGGAAACGGCAAAGAGAAAGACAAAAACGAGCCGGAAAAGAAGAAACCGTGTCCGGACTTTGCGAAGAACTTCTTCGGTAATCGCGAGTTGGCAAACGCGTTCAACGACATCAGTGCACGCACAAACACCGACGTAAACTATATAGCAGCCGTATCTGCTTTAGAAAGCGACTGGTTTCGCAGCGCAAGCGCCATAGCTAACAATAACCCATTCGGCATCGGCGTAGAAGGGAGAGGAAACACTTTCACCTACACACCTTTCGCGTCAATTCAGGCT
>JBHENA010000006.1:0-33469 GCA_046262275.1 Chthoniobacterales bacterium | reverse complement strand
GCTGATCAGCGATGGGCGGGTGGTCTCGCCGCTGAAGAAAGCGCGTCTCTTGAGCGGAGTGGTGAGCGTGGTGAATGGACGCGTGCAGATCCAGCGCAGGGCGCAATTCTCGATCAAGTCAAAGCCGAGTGCAGCGCGCCAATGCGGACCGTTTCTGGTAGAGGGCGGAAAGGCAATCGCCGGCTTGAACGACACGCGTGCCGCGCGACGGACGTTTGTGGCGACGCTCGGCGGCGACCGCGCAGCACTCGGCTACTGCTCCCCGGTGACGCTCGCGCAGCTGGCGTCGCTGCTCGCGAGCGCAAACCTCAAGGTGCAGCGCGCGATCAATCTTGATGGTGGATCATCGAGCGGTTTCTGGTTCGCAGGCGAGGATCGCGTGTTCTCTATTCCCGAACAAAAGACCGTGCGCGACTACATCGCAGTGGTCGCAAACTAGAATCCCGGGGAGCGCACGCCTCCAGGCGTGCTGGTCGCCGCATTTTGCGGCGACGAACTTTTCCGGTCGCAGCCACAATCCACGCTTAAGCCTCGACAAAGTCCGTTTCGGCAGAATGCCGAAACCACCACGGCAGGAGCCGTGCGCTCCCCGGAATCTCTTGACGCGCTCTTGCTGGCTCGCAGCTTGGACCTCCCCATGCCTACGTTTGGCGGCTTCAAGGCGAACGAGGAGTTCTTCTTCGGTGAAGTTCGCGGCGGCGAAGTGCATCGCCTGACCAGAGCGCCGTGGCTCGGGCTGGAGTTTGACGGCCGGGTCGCCGCACTTCGGGATCTGCGCGTGGATCTTCCTGTGGCGCCGAGCAAATTGATCGCAGTCGGGTTGAACTATGTCGACCACATCGCGGAGATGAAACGCACCCCGCTGGGCACGCCTCTCATCTGGTTCAAAGCGCCCAGTTCGCTTTTGCCCCATGAGGGCACCATCGAGGTTGCCTTCCCTGAGCACGCGACGCATTTCGAAGTCGAGCTTGCGGTTGTGATCGGCAAGGTGGCGAAGAACGTCGCGCGAGAAGCGGCGGCAGAACACGTTTTCGGCTACACGATTGCGGAGGATATCAGCGACCGGGATTTGCAGAGCGCGGAAAAGCAGTTCGGGCGCGCGAAGTCGTTCGACACCTACACTCCGGTGGGGCCGTTCATTTACACCAAGGTAGATGTCCGCGATCTGCCGGTCGCATTGCGTCAAAACGGCGAGATCCGCCAGCAGGCGCGGACCAGCCAGATGATATATTCCGTGGCGGAGATTGTCTCCTTCGCCAGCCAGGGACTCACGCTTTTCCCCGGCGATCTAATCCTCACCGGCACGCCTTCCGGCGTTGGGCCAATCCGCGCCGGGGACGAGCTGGAGGCGACGATTGGCGAGTGGGCTCCGTTGCGCAATTCCGTGACCGTCGCGGCGCACTGAGAGGGAAGCGGAATATCATTACAGTTCCCCTACATCCCACCGGCGCGGATGATGCGAAGTATGATTAGTCCTCAGGGATCAAAACGTCGGATGAATACGAAAAGTTTTGCTCGACTGGCAGTTCCCCGATTGAGGATAAATGCGGAATCCTCATCAAGATCGGGCCGGTAAATAACCTTCCCTTCAACCTATGAAAACATTGCTCACCGCCACCCTCTGTTCCGTCACCTTCGCACTGGCTTCGTTTGGTCAGGCTCCACCGCCACCGCCTGCTGGCGGTTCGCCCGCAGCTACCGCGCCCGGAGGCGCAATGCCTGGGGCTCCGACGACAGCTCCTGTTACCGATCCAGCCGCTCCCGGCGTTCCTCCCACGACCGCTCCCGGCCTCGCACCAACTGCGCCTAGCGTCCCTCCAGCAGGTGCACCGGGCCTTTCACCGGCTGCCGGGATTAGCCCTTCGAACGCAGCAGGCATGCCGCCAGCGCCGGGGACCTCTCCGGCGGCAGGAGCAAGCCCTCCAGCTGTGCCTGGCGCGCATCAGATCGAGCCAACAGGCAACGCTTTGATCGATAACTTCCGCAAAGGCGGCCCGATCATGTGGCCGATTCTGCTGGTTTCCATCACGGCCATCGCGGTGGTCTTGGAGCGCATTTTCTGGTGGTTGTTCCGCTGGATGCGCCGCGACCCGAAACGGATCGAGAAAGTTTTCACTGCAATCGAGAACGGCGACGTGGCGGAGGCGTCACGCCTCTCCCGCGGCACGCGTGATCCGGTCCTGCGCATGATCTGGAACGGCCTCAATCACCAGCACGCTTCGCTGCAGGGCGCGTTGCAAGTGGCCGCTGGTATCGAAATCAAACGCGCCGGCCGCTTTCTCGTGGTCATGGACACGCTGGTCACGCTGGCGCCGTTGCTCGGTCTCTTGGGAACGATCACCGGTCTGATGCGGTCGTTCAGCTTTCTCGGTAACGAAGAGCTGGCCGTGCAGGCGGTTACCGGTGGTATCGCGGAAGCGCTCATCGCGACCGCAGCCGGTCTCGGGATTGCGATCTTCGCGCTGATTCCCTTTAATTTTTTCACTTCCCGCGTGTCTAACTTGGAGTTCGAGCTGCAGACCGCAGCCACTAACCTGGAAGTGATGCTGGAGGCCCAGAACAAATCGCGGGACCTGGATATAACGGCGATGACGAAATAGCCGATCCGATGGAAGTCGCATCCCCCATTCCCAAAAAGCACGCGCGGATCGAGATCATTCCGCTGATCGACATCATGTTCTTCCTGCTCGCGAGCTTTATGATGGTGAGCCTGAGTCAAACGACCATGAAAGGAATGAAGGTTGACCTGCCGACGGGGAGTTCCGGCCAGACGCAATCCAAAAAGGATTACCTCAGCTTCTCGGTCGATCGCGATGGTTACATTTATTGGGACAAGGAACGGATCGACTATCCCGATGTGGTCACAAAGCTGCGAGGGATGTATCAAACTAATCCGGAGGCCAAGATCTTTATCCGCGGCGACCGGGAGGCCTTGCACGGGAACGTGACGCGGCTTCTCGATCAAATCCGCTCGACTGGTTACACTAAAATTGCATTCGAGATCAAGAGTCAGGCTGCAGCCGGCGTCCCAGCGCCTGGCAAGTAGCAACTCCCCTTTATGGCAGGTCCGTTACTCTATAAACCAGCTCCGAAATGGCAGGTGTTCGCGGCCTTCGGTGGAGCATTTGCGATTCATGCGGTGGCTGTCGGGATTGCCGCCCTGAGGCCGGAAGAACCTGTGGTCGATCTCAGCGCGATACCCGAAGCGGTCGTGGAAATTTCGCTTGAGCAGCAGGCGGCACCACCCGAGCCGACACCGCCCCCGGAGGAAGAGCCAGAACCTGTGGAAGCGCCGCCGGAACCTCAGGAGCGACCAGAGTTTGAGGAAGAAAAACCCACGCCGAAACCTAAAACGGACAAACCAAAGCCGGTCGCGCCAATCGCCCGGCCCACTTCCGCGGCCCCGACTGGGCCCGCGCCTACCGGTAAAGCGGCAATGATCTTCAAACCAAATATCGCGTACCCGTATGAGGCGAAACGCTCAAGAACGACAGGAAGCGGTGTCGTCTTAGTTACGGTAAGTCCGAGCGGGACTGTAACGAGTTGCTCCATGGGCAAGAGCACGGGGAGTCCGATCCTAGATAACGCCGCCACATCCGCCTTTCGCAGCGCGAGGTTCAAGCCCGGCACCGTCCCTAAAGTGCAAATCCCGATTACCTTCACTTTGACTGGCGCACAGTACTAGCCAGCCCCGAGTAATGAGAATGCGATCCCCAATCCCGAAGAAGCACGCGCGGATTGAGATCATTCCCTTGATCGACATAATGTTTTTTCTCCTGGCGAGCTTCATGATGGTGAGCCTGAGTCAGACCCACATGAAGGGCATCCGAGTGAATCTTCCCAGCCCCACCTCTGCGCCATCTGATCCCACTAAGAAAGACTTTGTCGCTATTCGGGTAACCGAGGGAAATCAGGTTTACTTTGATAACGCTCCAATGTTAGACGAGCAGATCCTCCCCCGTCTTTATGAAATGTTTCAAGGGAACAAAGATGTGAAGGTTTCCCTCAGCGCAGAGCAGAATGCATTGCACGGCGATGTGATTACGCTTCTGGACCGCGTCCGCTCGGCTGGCATCACGAAAATCGGTTACCAGATCAAGACGGCCGCGCCTACCGGCGCGCCAGGGACTGTTCCGCCTCCGCCACCTGGCCCGTAGCGCTAGGACGAATACTGCTCCTCAGCAGCGGATTTACCGCTCAGGTAATCACGTAACTGCGCGATCGCGCGGGCGCGGTGGCTGATTCGGTTTTTCTCGCCAGCGCCCAGTTCCGCGAATGTCTCAGTAAAGCCTTCCGGCACAAAGACCGGATCGTAGCCAAAGCCGCTCTTGCCGCGTGCCGGGGAGACAATCAACCCGGCGACGGTGCCACTAAAAATGCGCAGCAGTTTCCCGGCGGAAGCAAGAGCAAGAACGCAGCAGAAGCGAGCGAAAGGGTTGCGACGGTCTGGATCAACCTGCTGAAGGCGGGAGAGTAGCTTCGCTACATTCTGCTCGTCACTCGCCGAGGCACTTGCGTAGCGCGCTGAGTAGACGCCTGGGTCGCCGCCGAGAGCGGCAACTTCGAGGCCGGAGTCGTCCGCGACCACGAGACCTGGCGCGGGCCGTGAAACGGCGAGAGCTTTCAGGATTGCGTTCTCCTCGAATGTGCGGCCGGTTTCTTCCACGACGGGAACCTCAGGCAGCTTGGCGAGATCGGAGAGATTGAACTGCGGGCCCAGGATCTCGGCAAACTCGCGCATTTTGTGAGGGTTGCGGGTGGCGAGCAGGAGTTGATGCACGTTTGACGTGATTTACTGGATTGCGTGGATTTTTTTCCAGCTGGTTCCGCGACAATCCTTCGAATCCTGTTAATCCTGTTTATCTGCCACCATGAGCGAACGTCGCAAGCCGTACCCGTTTGATCAGATCGAGCCGAAGTGGCAACGGCATTGGGACGAACAGCGCTCGTTCCATACTCCGAATCCAGGAGAAGAGAACTTCGATGCCTCGAAGCCAAAATTCTACATCCTCGACATGTTCCCGTATCCGAGCGGCGCCGGCTTGCATGTCGGACACCCGGAAGGTTACACCGCGACGGATATCGTCGCGCGTTACAAGCGGATGCGCGGCTTCAATGTCCTGCATCCGATGGGGTGGGACGCTTTCGGTCTCCCGGCGGAGCAATACGCGATCAAAACTGGCCAGCACCCGGCGGTCACCACGGGCCAGAACATCGCGAAGTTCAAGACGCAACTGAAGCGGATCGGTTTCTCCTACGATTGGGAACGGGAAATCAGCACCGCCGACCCGCGATATTTCCGCTGGACGCAATGGATTTTCCTCCAGATTTACAACTCCTGGTTCAACCCGGAGACAAAACGCGCCGAGCCGATCACCACCTATCGCGGCGACGATCCCGATTCCGTCCGGCTCGCTTACGTGGCGGACGTGCCGGTAAACTGGTGCCCGGAGCTCGGCACCGTCCTTGCGAATGAGGAAGTCATCGATGGCAAAAGCGAAGTGGGCGGTTTTCCCGTTGTGCGTCGGCCGATGCGGCAATGGATGCTGCGAATCACCGCGTTTGCCGAGCGGTTGATCGATGAGCTGGACGGGCTCGACTGGCCCGCAGGGATCAAGTTGCTCCAGCGAAATTGGATCGGGCGGAGCGAAGGCGCGGAGATCGAGTTTCCCGTAGCGCATGCCTCTGGCTTGCGCAGTGCAGAAGGGCGCAAGCCAGAGGCATGCGCTACGCTTCGGGTCTTTACGACGCGGCCCGACACGATTTATGGCGCGAATTACATGGTTCTCGCGCCGGAACATCCTTTGGTCGATCGCCTCACGAGTGATGACCGCCGCCACGAAGTGGCTAAGTACCGCGAAACAGTCGCGGCGAAGTCGGACCTGGAGCGCACCGACCTGGCGAAAGACAAAACCGGCGTCTTCATCGGCGCTTATGCGATCAACCCGGTGAACAACGAAAAGATCCCAATCTGGATCGCCGACTACGTGCTCATGGCTTACGGCACCGGCGCGATCATGGGCGTGCCCGGCCACGACGAGCGAGACCTCGATTTCGCGCGCCGGTTCAACATTCCGATCATTCCAGTCGTGCAAGCGCCGGGGAAAACAGCGGAGGAATCGATCGGGTCCCTGGAAGACGGAATCGCGATCAATTCGCCGCTCATCGACGGTCTTCCGACGGCAGACGCAAAAAAGAAAATCGTAGTCTGGCTGGAAGAACATGGCCGGGGCCGAGCCGACGTGCGCTACAAGCTGCGGGACTGGCTTTTTTCCCGCCAACGCTATTGGGGCGAACCATTCCCCATTGTCTGGCGTGATGGGAAACACGAGGCGCTGCCCGAGAGCGAGCTGCCGCTCGACCCCCCGCCGCTGGACGACTTCAAACCCACCGGCACGGGCGAACCACCGCTGGCGAAGGCTAAGCAGTGGATCCGCTATTCAGATGGGGCTGTGCGGGAAACGAACACGATGCCGCAATGGGCAGGCTCATGTTGGTATTACCTGCGTTTCATTGATCCGCACAACGATACCCGCTTCGTCGGCGAGGAGACCGAGCGGTACTGGATGGGCGGCGATGTGCCAGAACCAAGCCTCTGCGTCTTCTCGCGCGAGGAATGGCGCCGCCGCGTCAATGACATTGTCAACCGCGCACTGGCGGAACGTGGCAAACGGCCTCCCTTTGTTCTGGCATATGCCCGTGTCAGCCGGGAGCTTTCCTCACGAATCCAACAGGTCGCGCGGATGGAGACAGCGAACTTTTACCACGCCCTTGATGTCTTTGCCGTCCGCCACGTGCTGAAGCAGCATGGCATTCCCGCTTCGGAAGAACAGCGTGGACTCATCGCCATCCGAGCTTCGGACTTCGAGCGACTCCCCGAAATTCTGGCCCAGCCGGACAGTGTTGAATTCGGTTCCCGACATCCGGCTGGCTTCAAACGAATCGTCCTGCGGAAGCAAATCAACGGAGTCGTTTATGTGGTCGAGGAAGCTCGCACACGGAAGCAGCAGCTTCTCCTGGTTACAATGTGGAAGAAGCGGGCGACGGCGAGGGATGTCACTCCGAAGGCGCCCCCCTCAGTCACGTCCGAGACGTTCCGCCGCCACGAGAGCAACTTATCTGAGGCGGAAGCCTCCCGCAAGCCGTGCGGCGTCGACCTTTACGTCGGCGGGACGGAGCATGCCGTATTGCACCTCTTGTACGCCCGATTCTGGCACAAGGTGCTATTCGATCTCGGCTATCTCAGCACGCCCGAGCCGTTTCAGCGCCTTGTGAACCAGGGCATGATCCTGGGCGAAGACGGGCGCAAGATGTCGAAACGGTGGGGTAACGTGATCGATCCGCTCGATGTAATCGCTGAATACGGCGCTGATTCGTTCCGCTGCTACGAGATGTTTATGGGACCGCTCGAGCAGATGAAGCCCTGGAGCATGAAAGGCGTGGAGGGCGTCTCGCGTTTCCTGGCCCGTGTCTGGCGCTTGATCATGGAAGAAAACCAGGCGGGCGAATGGGTCCTCTCCGCGGAGGTGCAGGAAGCAGACGCCCCAAAGGCTCAGCTCAAGGTCCTGCACGCCACAATCAAGAAGGTCACGGAAGACATCGAAGCGCTTTCGTTTAATACCGCCCTTTCACAGATGATGATCCTGGTGAACGCGCTCACTCAGGGGCGGGTGAAATCCGCTTCTGCGCTGCGCACGCTGCTCGTCATCCTCAATCCTTTCGCCCCGCATCTGACCTCCGAACTGTGGGTTACGCTGCAGTGGAGGTTCGGCAACCCGGAGGGTGAGATCACTGCGCAGGCGTGGCCCCGGCATGACGAGCAATGGCTGGTCGAAGATGAGGTCGAGATCGTGGTCCAGGTGAATGGAAAAGTGCGCGACAAACTCGTCGTGCCACTCGATGCGCCCGAAGCGCAGCTCGAGGCCGCGGCGCTTGGTAGCAGCAAGGTTCAGGAACTCACCGCCGGGAAGACGATCCGCAAAGTGGTGGTCGTGCCGAAAAAGCTTGTGAACGTGGTGGCGAACTGAGGAATATCGGACCTCGTGTTCAGAGAGTTCAAGGAGTTCGCGATCAAAGGGAATGCCGTCGATATGGCTGTCGGCATCATCATCGGCGCCGCTTTTGGCGTGATCGTCACCTCGCTCGTGAAAGACATCATCATGCCACCAATAACCTTGCTGACGGGCGGCTTGGATTTTTCGAACAAGTTCCTGATCCTGAAGCACGCGCCCGGCGGCGGCACATTTGCGACCGCGGCCGACGCGGTCAAAGCGGGCGCCGTCACCTGGAATTACGGCAACTTCATCACGCTCCTGGTCAACTTTCTGGTTGTCTCTGCGGCGGTCTTCATGCTCGTGCGGGCGCTACAGAGGCTGAAGGAACCGGACGCGGACTCGGCCGCACCGGTCTCAAAAGACTGCCCCTATTGCGCGATGACGATCCCCATTAAAGCGACTCGGTGCCCACATTGCACTTCCGAGATGGCGGGAAACGCGCGCGCTTAACGCTCCGCCGCAAGATCTGGAAGGCGGAGAACGCGGCTGGGCGTGCACAGCCAGATGCGGCTTTCGGCGTTTTCCCGCCAGCCAGCCCCTGCCGCCCAGGGCGAGAACGCCGGCATGATCCAGCAATTCCCTTGCTGAACGAAGGCCGGTAACTGGAGGCGCAGCCCTGCGCCATCACAGACGCTGCCGGTGGGATGATGATGCCCGATGATCTGGACCTCCCTGGCAACCGCGGCCGCGCAGTGGCCATGGTGGAAGTGGAAGCCATCGGCTCGCCAAGCGTCCAGCATCTTCATAGTCCCGACGAGCTGCCGGTCGTGGTTCCCCGCCAGCACAATCGGCTCTGTAAACGCTGCCAACCTCGCAATCAGCCCGCGCGCCTCCGACGCTGCCGCCTTGTCGTGAACGAGATCGCCCAGGACTACGAGCTGACGCGGCTCGTAATCTGCTATCAGCTCTCTAAGCCGTTCTTCGATGGAACTCATGCCCCACATCGGCACCAGCCGGCCGGCCGCTCGCTGGCTGATTTCATACCCAAAATGCAGATCGGCAACCGCCAGCCAGCGTTGCCGCTCATGGAAGAGCGCCAGCCGCCCATCCAAGATTACGTCCGCCGCAACCACGGCCTGGCTGGAGGGTTGAGGAGGCATCGCTGAGCGGGCGCGGAAATTATCCCTTGCCAGGAACCCGTTCAACCGGTATGTGAGCCGCTTTATAAATGGCAAATCTACTGAGACTTACGTGTCTGGCCGCACTCACCTGCCTTCTGGCGAGCTGTGCCACGGCCCCGGCGCCGTCCTCCGCCTCTGCTGCCCGGTCCGATAGCAGACGGTTCCAGAAGGTCCGCACCACAGCGTACACGCACAACGAAGGCAGCGGCTCGCGCAACGCCCTCGGGTGCCGGCTTTCCAGCGGCGGCATCATGAGCGCGGCCTCCGACTGGTCCCGCTTCCCGCTCGGCACCCGTTTTCGCGTCGTAGGAACGGGCGAGGAGTATGTGATCGACGACTACGGCGGGGCGCTCGTCGGCACGAACACGATCGATCTTTACAAGCCATCGAAAGGGACGATGCGCCGCTGGGGTGTGCGGCACGTCGATATCGAAATTCTCCGCTGGGGCTCGGACGAAGAGAGCCTCAAAATGCTTCGCCCGCGGAAACGGGCGCGCATCGTGCGTCGCATGATCGCGAGCTTGGAAACCAAAAAATCCAGCTGAGCCCTCGTTTGCTTTGACAGGTCCTCTGGCCACGTCCCTCTTAGGCCGGTGAAAATCCTGGTGGTCGGCGGAGCAGGTTACATCGGCAGTGTCTGCGCGGAATTGCTGCTCGATGAAGGGCATGAGGTCGCGGTCTTCGATAACCTGAGCGAAGGGCACCGCCGGGCAGTCGATTCACGCGCGGATTCAATTCACGGCGATCTCAGCGAGCGGAGCCAGATCGAGGCGGCGCTCGAGAGGGTAAAGCCGGACGCTGTCATGCACTTTGCCGCCAGCGCGCTCGTGGGCGAATCGATGGAGAACCCGTCGAAGTACTTTCGGAACAATATCGCGAATGGGCTTAACCTTCTCGATGCCATGGTCGCCACCGGCGTGCGGCGGCTCGTCTTTTCCTCCACCTGCGCCACCTTCGGTCCGCCGGAGCGAGTGCCGATTGACGAGACGCTGCCGCAGCGACCCATTAATCCCTACGGCGAATCGAAGTTGGCTTTCGAGCGGATCCTGCGTTGGTACGACGAGATCCACGAAGTGCGCTTTGTCGCGCTGCGTTACTTTAACGCTGCCGGTGCGTCGGAGCAGTTCGGCGAAGATCATCGCGTCGAGACGCATCTGATTCCCAACGTCTTGAAAGTGGCCCTCGGGCAGAAGTCGCACGTGGATATCTACGGAACCGACTACGACACGCCGGATGGCACGTGCATCCGCGATTACATTCACATCCTCGATCTGTCGCAGGCGCACATTCTGGCGCTCGGTGTCTCGCGCAGCGACTTTTACAACCTCGGCACCGGCGGCGGCTCCAGCGTGCGCGAAGTAATCGAGGCGTGCCGCCGAATCACCGGCCGTGAGATCCCGGTGGTGGAAAAACCGCGGCGTCTGGGAGACCCACCCCGTCTCATCGCCGCCTCGGCCAAAATCAAGCGCGAGCTCGGATGGGAGCCGCGCTTTCAGCAACTGGAGGCAATCGTCGAGAGCGCCTGGAAATGGCACCAGAAGTTCCCGCACGGCTACGGAGATTGAGGTAGCGCATGCCTCCGGCTTGCGAACTGGTGCGCAAGCGAGACGCATGCGCTACAAAAAAGCGCCCGCGGAAACACGTTCCGCGGGCGCTTGGAATCGATCTCGACTCTAACGAGCCAGCGTCTTAGGGCTTGCTCGTCGTCGTGGTCGTAGTGGTAGTTTCCTTCGTGATCTCAGCCACCGGCTTCTGGACTGTGATCTTCGACACCACCATGCGGTCGCCTTCCTTAACGTAGGTGTATTTTACCGGCAGGTCGGCACGCAAGAGCGCCCAGTCGACCGGTACACCTGTGGAATCAACGACTGTGGTGCTCTTGGTCGTGTAATACTTCACCGGCGCTTCGCTCGTGGTCGTCCGCACGCTGATGTAGTCGGTGCCGGGGCTGTAGGTCGTGATCGTGCCTGTGCCGTCGAGCGTGCTGGTGCTGGTGCTCGTGGTAGCGCTTACGCCGCTAGTCCCGGTTGTCGCGGTGGTGGTTTCCTTGGTTGTGGTTTGTGCGAACGCTGTGCTGAACGCGAACGCGCTCACCGCTCCCACTGCCAACATTTTGATGAATCTGTTTTGTTTCATGTTTGTCCTTTGCTTGGGTTAAACGGATGCTCTCCGTCGTGCTTGTATCGGACTGTTCCAGCCGAGTGTTTATTCAACAAACATCCTTTCTTCGTGCCGTGCCCCGCGCGCGGCTGCATGCCGCGCGAGTTCCTTGATTGAGCTGATGCAACCGCTGCCGGGCTTCCGCGATTTTCTTCCGGGCGACTGTGCGGTCCGTAACTACATCTTCGCGCAATGGCGCGAGATCTCCCGCCGCTATGGCTTCGTGGAGTGGGATGGGCCGGTGCTCGAGCCGACTGAGCTTTACACGAAGAAGAGCGGCGACGAGATCGTTGCTCAACTCTTCAACTTCACCGATAAAGGCGAGCGCGAAGTCGCGATCCGCCCGGAGCTGACGCCGACGCTGGCCCGCGTCATCGCTGCGCATGACCGCAAATTTAAAAAGCCGCTGAAGTGGTTCTCGATCCCGCAATGCTTCCGTTATGAAAAGCAGCAGCGCGGCAGGTTGCGCGAACACTTCCAGCTCAACTGTGACATTGTCGGCGAGACCTCGCTCGACGCAGACGTGGAGCTGATCGCGCTCTGCATCGATCTGCTACGCGGCTTCGGTTTTTCCCACGATGACCTTGTCGTGCGAATCAGCGACCGTGAATTCTGGACGGAGTTTCTGAAAGTCGAGAACGTGCCGAGCGAGCGCTGGCCGGAGACACTGCAGATCATCGACAGAACGGAACGAGAGTCGCGCGATAGGACAGCGGCGAAGCTCGGCCGCCTGGCGGATCCAGTTTTCGAGATCCTGGAGAAGGGCGGTGAGAGCGAGAGGCTTCATCGGCTAATGCAGGGGCTGCGCGCGCGAGGTGTCGCCGATTTTGCGCAAGTTGACGTTCGGATCGTGCGCGGCCTCGCTTATTACACAGGCGTCGTTTTTGAAGCTTTTGATCGGGCAGGACAATTTCGCGCGGTGGCGGGTGGCGGACGCTACGACGATCTGATCGCGCAATTGAGTGACGGCGCGAGTTCCCTGCCGGCGGTTGGTTTTGCGATGGGCGACGTCGTCCTGGGCGAGTTACTGCGCGAGCACGCAGGCGCACGCGCGAAAATGGAAGAGTCGGTTGCCACCGCGCAGCAGCTCGATGTCTACATTGTAATCGCGAAGGAAGACCGGCGGATGGATGCCATCCGGCAGGCGCAAACGCTGCGCGATCTCGGCTACCGAGTGGATTATCCGCTTACCCCCGCGAAGGTGGGAAAACAATTTCAAAACGCGGAGCAACTCGGCGCGCGCGCGGCTGTTTTGTTCGGCGATGAGTGGCCGCGGGTGAAGCTGAAAAACATGGCAACAGGTGAGCAATCATTGGTCGCCTGTGACGCGCTCGCCATGCGTTTGAAGGAACCGCTTTGACCGCACGTGGCGTGCCTTTATACTTCGTTAAATGCGCGAGCAGATCGAGCAAGCCGTCCGGAAAGTTCCGTTCGAACCTTTTTGGATTGAGTTGAGCAGCGGATATTTGATCCCTGTCCCGCATCCGGATCACATTCTTGTCGGCAAAACGCGAGTCGCGGTCGAGAACGATGAAGGCGTCATAGACGTGACGTCTATTCTGCACATGACGCGCATTAGATGGCAGGAACGCGAGCGTTCGGTATAGAATCGCCGCTTTCCTCCGTGTATCGAACGCATCATTGTGCGCAACTGCGCGCCTCCCACATCGGCCGCACTGCTCGGCTCGCGGGGTGGGTGCATGTTCGGCGTGACCACGGCGGGGGTGTTTTCATCGATCTGCGCGACCGCGAAGGCCTGACGCAGGTCGTGTTTCGACCGGAGGAGAACGCGGATGCCACCGAAATCGCGCACACGCTGCGCCATGAAGACGTCATCCAGGTCGAAGGCAGAGTCGCGGCGCGGATTCCGGGGACGGAAAATCCCAACCTCGCGACAGGGGAGATCGAAGTTCTGCCCGACGCGATCCGGATCCTGAATCGCGCCGACGTGCTCCCGTTCCCGGTCGATTCCGAGCCGACGAACGAAGATCTGCGGCTGAGCTACCGCTATTACGATCTCCGGCGGCCGCAGATGTCGCGCAATTTACGCGTGCGACATCGGGTGAGCAAAGCTGTGCGCGACTACTTCGACGCGCAGGGCTTTATTGAAGTCGAGACCCCCGTGCTCTCGAAGAGTACGCCGGAAGGCGCGCGCGATTTTCTCGTCCCGAGCCGGCTCGCGCCCGGCAAGTTCTACGCTCTTCCCCAGGCACCGCAGCAATACAAGCAGCTGCTCATGGTCGGCGGCGTGGAAAAGTATTTCCAAATCGCGAAGTGCTTTCGCGATGAAGACCTGCGCGCGGACCGCCAGCCGGAATTCAGCCAGATCGACGTGGAGGCGTCCTTCGTCAGGCCGGACGACGTCTATGCGCTGACAGAAGGAATGCTGGCGGCGATCTTCCGCGAGGCACGCGGTGTGGAGATTAGAACGCCATTCGATCGGTTGACCTATCGCGAAGCAGTGGGCACCTACGGCAGTGATAAGCCGGACCGCCGTTTCGGAATGAAGCTCGTCGACTTCACGGAGTTGTTCCGCGAGAGCAGCTTCAAGGTTTTCCGCGGCGCGATTGACAGCGGCGGCGTCGTGAAGGCGATCAACGCGAAAGGATTTGCCGGCATCACCATCGGCCAGGTCGACGAGCTGACCGCGATCGCGAAGACCTTCGGCGCGAAGGGGCTCGCCTTTATCAAGGTCGAGAACGGCGAATGGAAGTCCCCGATCGTGAAGTTCTTCACTGCCGCCGAGAAGGAAACTCTCCGCGACCGACTTGAGGTCGGCGAAGGCGATCTGATCCTTTTCGCCGCCGACAAATGGGATGTCGCCTGCGAGGTGTTAGGCCGTCTGCGCCTCCGCTCGGCGGAGATTCTGAACGTCATTCCAGGTCCTGACGTGCTCGATTTCCTCTGGGTGACGGATTTCCCGCTCCTGCAATGGAGCGCGGAGGAGAACAAATGGAACGCAGTCCATCATCCCTTTACGCGGCCGCACGCCGAGGATGTTGCGTTGCTGGAGCAGAAGCGGTTCGCCGACGCCCGCGCTGAAGCCTACGACGTTGTTTTGAACGGCGTCGAGATCGGTGGCGGCAGCATCCGCATTCACGAGCCAGAGTTGCAGGCGAAGATGTTCGGCGTTCTCGGCGTCAGCGAGCAACAGCAGCAGGAACTCTTCGGCCATATGTTGGGCGCGTTTCGTCTCGGCGCGCCGCCGCACGGCGGAATTGCATTCGGGCTCGATCGCCTGGTGATGCTCATCTGCGGCGAAGATTCGATCCGGCAGGTGATGGCGTTCCCGAAAAACAACCGCGGCCAGGACTTGATGTCACAATCGCCGAGTGAAGTGGATGCGCGGCAACTGCGCGACCTCGGTGTGGCGCTCCGGCCACAGAGTTCCTAATTTTTTGCGCCTGACGCCGCGACGTGCGCCTCGGCTGCGGCGACCTGTGTTTCCGGCGTGCGGAAGAGCACGGTGAAGCCGAATGTCACGAGGCAGCCGATGAAGACGTACCACGGAAACGCGATCTTCGGCCACCACTCGGGCATAAAGCCGCCGAACTTGAGCGTCGCGCCGAAGAGCGGCAGCTCGATTTTGCACAGCACGAGGACGGCGACCATGCCGAGAATCATGCCGATGATGTTCGGCCCGTCGGCACCGCGGCTGCGCGTAAGCATGCCGACGAGGAAGACGCCAAGCAGCCCGCCGTAGGTGTAGCCGAAGATGCCCAGGGCAATGGGAATGATCGTGAGCTTCGGGTCCTTGAGCACGAGATAGGCGGCGATGGTTGCGACCAAAACCATGAGGACGCCGAAAACCGCCGTGGCGAGGCGTGCGGCGCGGATCGATTGCGCCTCAGTCGAGCCGGGGTTGATGTAGGGCAGGTAGAAGTCTTTCGTGAAACTGGTGGCGAGCGCGTTAAGTGCGGCCGAGGTCGAGCCCATCATCGTTGCGAAAACGCCGGCCACGATCAGGCCCCGCATCCCGACCGGCATCTCGTTCACGATGTAGTGGGCGAAAATTTCGTTGTCCGGAACGGCCGGCGCATTGGCCTGATAGTATGCCCACAAGAGAATGCCGACGGTGAGGAACGCCAGCACGATCGGCAGGTCCGCCAGCCCGCTGCAGATCAGCGAAAGTCGTGACTTCCGATAATCTGGCGCAGTTAACATCCGCTGCACCATGTCCTGATCGGTTCCGTGGGTTGCCATGGTCAGGAACGTCGAGCCGATGAACGCGGCGAAGAGCGTGTAAGGCTGCTCCAGCATTCCACGCAGCGCCTCCCCAAACGGCTTCTGCGTGTCCCAGCCGCTTTGAAAGAAGGTGACGTTCTCGAAACCGCCGACGCGTTCACGCACGGTCGCCAGCCCGCCTGGGATACTGTCCAGCAACAGCCACGCGGCAAATACGATCGAACCCATCATCAACACCGCCTGGATCAGGTCGGTCCAGACGACGGCTTTGATCCCGCCGACTGCGGTGTAAACCGTCGTGACGAGCGTAACAAAAACAATGCCCCAGAAATAAGTGTGCAGACTGACCGCGCGATCGGGGAAAAGATACCGCCAGATCACGACCATGATGACCCCGCCGAGATAAAGGCGCGCCCCCATTCCGAGCACCCGGGTGACGAGAAACACGCCGCTCGCCATGTTCTTCGTCTTCGTGCCGAAGCGAACCGTAAGGAACTCATAGATGCTCTGCACGCGGTAGGCGTAGTACGGCTTGATGAAGGTGAACGCGATGACGACGCGGGCCAGAATCGTCCCGATCACGAGCTGCGCGTAGATGTAACCCCGCGTTTTGAAGCCCTCGGCCGGCGCGCCGAGAAAAGTTGCCGCACTTGTTTCGGCGGCGATGATCGACGCGAGTACCGCCCACCAGGGAATGGATCGACCGCCGAGGGCAAATTCGCGCAGGTTCGGATTGCGTCGGCCCGCCCAAAGCCCAAGCGCGACGATGCCGAAGAAATAGACGAGCAATACGACGACATCGATCAGCAGGCGGGTATCCACGGCGCCGTTACTTAGCCACGGTCGCAGCAGTCAGCCAGCGGAAAGCACGCCTATGGACGCGCCGCAGCGCATCCCTCCGCCGTCGACGTGCTAAGCTGGCGAGTGAAACTAAGCGAAATCGACGCGCCGGATTTCGACTTGGCGATCACGCTCGACTCGGGTCAGGTGTTCCACTGGGAGCTGCACAAAGACGGATACGTCGGAACGATCGGCGACCGGCCCACGTACGCGGAGCAGCGCGGTAAATCGCTTCTCGTGCCGGCAGGACTCGAGGGTCTGACGCGCAGATACTTCGCACTCGACCATCCGCTGGCGGCGATTTGCCGGGCGCTTCCTGATGATCCAGCGATGAGGGCGGCACGGGATTATTGCCGTGGCCTGCGCATCATTCGTCAGCCGCTCTGGGAATGCCTCGCGACGTTTATTACCTCTTCCATGAAACAAGTGGCGCATATCCGGCAAATGTCGCGTGCGCTCCGAGAACGCTTCGGCGAGCCGCGGACGATCGCAGGTCGGCAGCTCTACACTTTTCCCGCCGCTGACGTCCTTGCGCAGGCAAAGGAGAGCGAACTGCGTGCGTGCGTGCTCGGCTACCGGGCGAAGAATCTCCTCAGGACCGCGCAACTCGTGAGCACCGGGGTGGGCGATCTCGGCTCCTGGCGCGCTTTGGCGGACGATAAGCTTCGCGCACAGCTTTGCAGCCTGCCTGGCGTGGGCGCAAAGATTGCTAATTGTGTGATGCTCTTTGCCTATGAGCGCCTTCGCGCATTCCCGATCGACGTCTGGATCGAGCGGGTTCTGAAGGAGAGATATTTTCCCCATGCGCGGAGGGTGACGGCCCTGAAATTGCGCTCATTCTGCGATACTTATTTTGGCGAACACGGTGGCTATGCGCAGCAGTATCTGTTTCACCACGCGCGGAAGACCACGGTGCGTCGCCGCGCCCCAAAACCGCAGCGGTCGGGTAAGGGCTGAGCGCAATTTGTCACTCCCGGCCGCGCAGGTACTATCGGGCCAGAGCAGCCATGCGTAAGCACAACACAGCGAGCCGGCCACGCGCTTCCTCAAAATGAACCGCGACCGCAAAAAGCTGTGGTGGGCAGTGATCGGATCGCTTTTCGTCCATCTGCTCGTCGCGTTTTCAGTCGCCGCGCTCAATCAATCCCTCGGCCCGACACCTCCGCTGCAGGAAGGGCCGGTCGAGTTGACGATGATCGATATGTCCGCAGCGCCTGCCGCGGAGCCGGTACCGCCGAACCCCGCGTATATCGAGACAGATCCGGGAAAGGAATCGGTGACCGCGCCGGAGGATAAGACCTTCGAATCAAATGCTAACTCGATTGCCGCGAGCAACGCGCCAGCCAGTGGCGACGCGCCGCTGCCGAGTCAGGAGGGGGAGGATCGTCCCTTCATGGACATGCAAACTCAGCGCTACTCAATTCCGAGTGAAGGAAGCCAGGCGCAACCCGAAGCGGTGCGCCCGCCCCCGGAAGCAACTCCAGCGCCGACCGCGATGCCAACCCCGACAGCCCAGCCATCGGAGCCGCCAAAGCCGACGCCGATGGTTATCCCAACTCCGGAGCCGGTTCCACCTCCGGAGCCGGAGCAATTCGCGATGTTAACCGCGACGCCGCCGCCGGCTTTGCGCGATCCGGAGGACACGGAGGCTTCCCCACCGCCCGAAGTCGCATTGACGCCACCGCCGCTCACAGCTCGCCCGCGACCCGAAAGCCCGGCCGCAGGATACCAACCGGAGAAACAGGAAACGCGTATCAGTGGCCGAATCACCAATCGCGGCGTTTCCGCAGTGGATGCGGTTGAAACTCCGCTGGGTAAGTACCAAAAGGCGGTTTCCGATGCGATCGGCTCGCTCTGGTACTACCACATCAAGCAAAACGGTGACCTGGCGAGCATTGGCACGGCCTACCTGGAGGCGGAGGTCGACAGTGCGGGAAAAATCAGGAACTTGCGCGTGCGCTCGAACAGCGCGAACGAAGCTTTCGTTAACATCTGTTTGCAATCGTTTCAGGAGGCAAAAATTCCTCCGATCCCGCCTGATCTGGTTGCAACTTTACCAGAGGGAAGACTGCCGGTGGAATTTTCATTCACGTATTTTGCAAACTGATGAGCGCTAGTTTGTTCCTGGCCCAACTACCGGATACCGCGGGCGCGGTTTGGAGATTTTTCGCCACCGGCGGCTTGTTCATGTGGCCGTTGCTGGCCTGTTCTGCCGCTAGTGATCGAGAGTGAAATCGAGCGCCTCGTGCCGGGCGGCAGCGCCGAACGGCTGGCGCGCATCGTGCAACAGGATCAATCCGCGCTCGCGCGCATCGTTCGCGCGGCGCTGCAACATCTGCGCGCGCCGCGCAATGAGACCGTGGAAATGGTGGAGACGAAGGCGCGGCACGAAGTGATCGTGCTCGAGCGGGGGTTGATTGTGCTCGAAATCATCACCGGGATCGCGCCGCTGCTCGGTCTGATCGGAGCTGTCTCCGGCCTGGTACGCGTCTTCTCCGCGCTGGGACTCAGCTCCGGCGCCTCTAACACGCAGGCAATCGCCCTCGGCATTGCCGAGGCGTTGAATGCGACGGTGTTTGGACTTTCCATCGCCGTCCCGACCTTGATCGCCTTCAGCTACTTCTCGAAAAAGGTCGAGGTCATGTCGGCCGAGATCGAGACGCTCGTCGTGGAACTCATCAGCAAGTGTTACTACGGCCGGGTCGTGCGCGAAGAAAGCGCGCCGCCGGCACGCGCCACCACGCCCGCGCGTGCGCCCGTGGCCTAGCGCGTTGTTTGCCGCATGAAGATCGCAGTCCGCAAGCGACGGGCGCCCTCGATCATCATCGTCTCGCTGGTCGACATTCTTACCATCCTGCTGATCTTTTTCGTCGTCTCGACAACGTTCAAAAAGGATCAGCCGGAAGTGCAGATCAACCTTCCCGAATCGCAGACCGCCACCCGTGCGCCCGCCGAGCTGGACCACGCGATCGTGAGCGTGGACGAGAAGGACGAGGTACGGCTCGATGGCCGGCCACTGCCAGTGGAAGAACTCGAGGGCGCAGTGCGCAATCTGGCGCCGGCAAAGAAGTCCTCACTTGCGCTCCAGGCGGACAAGAAAGCCTCCTTCGGCACCATCATCAAAGTGATGGACGCGTTGAAATTGGCGGGGGTGAAGAACCTGCCCGCATTCACTCACGGCGAGAAATGAAACGGCCGATCGTAAGGTACGGTGACCCGATCCTTCGCGCGAAAGGCAAACGAGTCGCGAAGGTAGACGAGCACATTCGGGTTCTCGCTTCCGACATGCTGGAGACGATGCACGGAGCGAATGGCATCGGGCTCGCGGCACAGCAAGTGGGCGAAGCGTTACAGTTGACGGTGCTCGACATTTCCGGGGTGGAGGATCGGCCGAGCACGCTAAAGCTGAACGGCCAGGAGATCGATCCGGCCTCGGCGATGCCGCTGGTGCTGCTGAATCCGGCCCTCATCCTGCATGAGGAAACGGCTCCCGGGACGGAGGGCTGCCTGAGTTTCCCCGAGATCACGGCGGAGATCGACCGCGCTGTTTCGGTGCTGGGCAAAGCGCAGACGCTCGACGGTGAGGGGATTGAACTGGAAGCGTCTGGTCTGCTCGCGCGTGCCCTTCAGCACGAGGTCGATCACCTGAATGGCATTCTCTTTATCGACCGGATGAGCTCCGTGGCCAAAGCGAGTCTCGCGAGCCGGCTCAAGCGCCTGCAGAAAGAGACGCAGCGCGGGGGAACCCGTTCCGAGGCGGCCTAGGCTGGCGATTTTTCCGACGTGCCGCCGCTAACGCGCGTACATTGAGCTTTGCTGCCGCTCAGTGGTCGTGGTCGTGGTGGTTGTTTCCGTGCCGGCACAACCTGCGAGGACAATGGCGACGAGACCGAGGAGAGCGAGAGAAATGGATTGCGGTTTCATACCCCTGAATACGAACGGCATCGGAAGATTGGCTCTCTTTGATTCCGCTTTTTCGCTGCAGCACGGCGCTACATCGCCTTATAGGTGACGGTGATCGTGCGGTAAACCAGCGCGTTCTTTTGCGCTGAGAAGTAGAATAGCTCGAGCATCGTTCCGCCGACGATCCATTGGTAGCCGACGAGCGTCTGGATCACATCCGAATCTGTGTCGCGCGTCCGCGAGACCAGTTTGCCAGTGCCGAACTTCCCGTCGAAGTAGCGCCGGATCTCGCCCATGCGGTCGTTGTAATTCTCTATCGTCCACTTGTCGTACTCGTACTGCAGTTCCACCTCGACCAGGAAAGCTTCCTTGAATTCGAAGAGGGTTCGCTTCAACCCCGGCTGGACCAGGCCTTCCACCGTCCAGACTTCACGTTTTTCCTTTTTCTCGCGACTGACGATCCTGGCTTTCGCCGCCACCAGCACCTGCTCCACTTTTGCCGCGGGGTCGTTCCAACGGAATCCAAATGGCGGCGGGATGTCTTCCACGGCGCTCGCGCCAGTCGCAAAGACGAGGAGGCCTGGCAGGATCGCGGTGGAGAGGCGCATCACTCGTTAGGGCCGCAAAACGGCGGGGCTGGCGCACCCGAAGGCGCGGCTAATGCGGGATCGGAATCCATTTTCAGAGGGACGACAAGGTTCGCGCCGCTGCTTCGAGCAGCGAAATTGCGCGAGCGCGGAAGAGTCGTCAAACGCGCGGGGAGCGCGCCGGATTAGACGTTCAGGGGAACTGTCGGTTCAAAATTAGCGTCAAGATTTTTTTGAACCCCGAAGAAAAATAAACTTCCGAATTTTTCTTGTCGGCAGTTTTGGCCGTTTCTAATCTCAAGCCGCTGGCAGAGAGGGAAGGCGCGGGTGTGAATAAGATGTGAACAGCCTGGCAGCGATTAGAAGACTTAGAACGATGATAACTCCCGCCCAGGTAAATGGATTCACCAAGTCGAATCCGTCCTCACTGCGGTCGAATTCGGGCTCAACTGGCAGCGCAGGCGTTTTTCCCTCGTGGGGCCGACCTCTTTGCGCCTTTTTTCTCGGCGTCCGCAGGCAACGTCACTTCCGCCATTCGATTTTCCTTCGTCACCTTCACTTTCGATTCTGCTCGAGCGACGCCCGCCCCGGAGCGGCGTAACGCTGTTAACAAGTCAGTATGGACGAGAAGTACGCTGAGTTATGGCAGAAACTGTCCGCCGCGCTCAAGCCCCAGGTCAGCGCCGATACCTACAAGCGCTGGTTCTCTGCTGTCCGGCTCACCCACGTGAGCGATGATTCCATCACTTTTCTCGTCCCCAACAACATCTACCAGTTCTGGATTGAGAGTAATCACATGGCCGCTTTGCACTCGGCCATCGTGACTGCGCTCGGCGCGCCACGCGCGGTCAAATTCGCCCTTCCCTCTGGCGGCACGGTCGCCGCGTCTGAGGTGCAGCCGGCGCTCGTGGAAGCCGACGAAGCAGAGGCTGAACCGGCGCGCGATCCGAAGAACAGCGGCAGCGCGCTCGGGTTGAACCCGCGAAATAATTTCGACTCCTTTGTGGTCGGGCCGAACAATGAGATCGCGCATGCCGCAAGTCTTGCGGTGGCGCAATCACCCGCGCGCACTTACAACCCGCTCTTCATCTACGGCGGCGTCGGCCTCGGAAAGACGCATCTGATGCAAGCCATCGGGCAGTACGTCTGGTCGAAGAAAAAGAGCGCCAAGGTGATGTATCTCTCGAGCGAGCTGTTCATTAACGAATTCATCGACGCGATTCAGCACAGCACGCTCGTGAAATTCCGGAAGCGTTATCGCCAGGCGGACCTCTTGTTGATCGACGATATCCAGTTCCTCGGCGGGAAGGAGCGTTCCCAGGAAGAGTTCTTCCACACCTTTAACACTCTCTTCGACGGCCATAAGCAAATCGTCCTTTCGAGCGACCGCCCGGCATCCGAGATCGCGAACCTTGAACATCGTCTCGTCTCTCGTTTCGAGTGGGGATTGACGGCCGAATTGCAGCCGCCCGACGTGGAAACGCGCACCGCCATCCTGCGAAAGAAGGCCCGTTCACTGCAGATCAAACTGCGCGACGAGATCTTCGAATTCCTGGCCAACCGCATTCGCACCAACGTCCGCCGTCTGGAGGGCGCGCTCATGCGCGTAGCCTCTTTCGCTTCGCTCAGCGGTAAGGAGCTCACGAATGAGGTGGTCGAGCATTTGCTCAAGGACATTCTGAACGAAGAAGCGCGTCACGCGGTCACGATCGAGCAGATCCAGCGGCGCGTGGCCGAGCATTTCGACGTGCGCCTTGCAGACATGACGAGCAAACGTCGGCCGGCCAACATTGCTTTTCCCCGGCAGATCGCGATGTATCTGGCGCGCGAGCTGACGAAGGCTTCGCTCAATGAAATCGGCGATGCGTTCGGCGGGCGCGACCACGGCACCGTCCTGCACGCGTGCAAGCTGGTGAAGAAACGAATGATCGAGCAGGATAATATCCGGCAGACGGTCTCATTTATCGACAGCTCGCTGAAGCGCTGAGGCGTAGAGGCTTAGATTGCGATTGCCGAATAAAATCGTAAGCCTTACATCATAGCTCGCGATTGCTCATGAAATTCAGCGTCACAAAAGAGAAGTTGCTCGAAGGCCTGCAGCAGGTGCAGAACGTCGTCAGCACGCGCACCACGCTTCCGATCCTTTCCAACGTCCTGCTCCAGGCGAAAGGCGATGAAGTTCACCTCACCACCACTGATCTCGATGTCGGCGTGCGCGGAAGCTTCGAAGCGAAAGTCGAAAAGGAAGGCGCGACCACTTTGCCGGCTCGCCGGCTCTTCACCATCATTCGCGAGCTGCCCTCGAGTGAAATTCAGGTGGACGTAGACGGCAAGAACGCCGCCTCCATCCGCAGCGGGCAAAGCTTTTTCAAAATCCTCGGTTTGCCGGAAGAGGAGTTTCCACCGTTGCCGAAATTCGAGGGCGCAAAAGTAGTGACGATCCGGCAAAAAGATTTGCGCGACGGGTTACGGAAAACATCGTATGCGATTTCCACCGATGAAACGCGCTATGTCCTCAACGGCGTTTTATTCAGCCTGAAGGAAAACAAGCTCACGCTCGTGGCGACGGACGGCCGCCGCCTCGCGATGGTCGATATTGAGCTCGAATTCCCGCGCAGCCACGAAGCGGACATCATTGTCCCGACGAAAGCGGTAACCGAGCTGCAGCGGCTCCTGACGGACGAAGGCGATGTCAAAGTCAGCTTCGGCAGCGGCCAGATCGCCTTTGATCTCAACAACACGCTCCTGGTGTCGAAATTGATCGAGGGCAATTATCCGAATTATCGGCAGGTGATTCCGACCGAAACGAAAGAGCGGGTGACGCTGGAGCGCGAGACGTTCTTGAATTCATTGCGGCGTGTCTCCTTGCTTGCGAGCGACAAATCGAACTCGATCAAGCTCAATTTCACGAAGAACAACATCGACATCACTGCCAACACACCGGAAGTGGGTGAGGCGAAGGAATCGTTGCCCGTGGCCTACAAGGGACGCGACTTTTCGATCGCCTTTAACCCAGAGTTCTTCATGGCACCGCTGCGGAATCTCACGGAAGACGAGGTCTTTCTCGATCTGATCGACGAGATGAGCCCCGGTGTTTTGAAAATTCAGACGCCGTTTCTCTACGTCCTGATGCCGATGCGCATCAGTTCGTAGCCGCGGGCGATTTGGCGCCGTTCTCCTCCAGGTCTGTCATCCTGAGCCGCGGAGACGGCGAAGGACCTCCCCTATGGAGTAGGCGGCACGCATCAGCGGGAGGCGTGCGCTGCAATGTGTGTTCTGCGGATGTCCGAGCCCCTGAGGTTATTGCGAGATCCTTCGCCGTCTTCGCGGCTCAGGATGACACCGCCTCCGAGGAGCTCAGCGATACGGCGCTCGCTGCTTTCAGGACGTCTTGCATTCTCAGATCATCGACTGCACGTCTCGCAGAGCGGAGGATTTGCACGTTCTCATTCGCAGGAGCCCACACCCTTGGCTCGGTCGGGCCAAACAATAAAACGCACTGCGTCCCGACCGCGGCGGCGATATGCGAGATGCCGCTGTCGTGCCCGAGAAAGAGAATGCAGGCTTTTAGCACGGCTGCGAGGTGCGGAAGGGGGAGGTGTTCCGCGAAATGCACCGCGTCAGTGCGCAAAGTAGAGCGGAACACACGGAGTTGATTCCCGTCTGCTTCACCGCCCACAATCAGGAGCGAAGCCACCTGTCCGGAACTGAGCAGAGATTCTCCGAGCGAGAGCCACTTCTCGACCGGCCAATTTTTCCTGTCGCTTCCGCTACCGGGATGGAGCGCAACGATTGGTTGCCTGAACTTGGCCGCGAATTTTCGCGCGAAGCTGTGATCGTCGGCCGACGGAAAAAGGTGCGCGGCGTTGCTGGTCGGAAAAAGCCCGAGGCGCTCCAGCGGTCGCGCGAGTTGGAACGCGGCATGTTCGCCCCCGAGGATCTTTGCCGGGCCACGGAGGAAGTGCTGGACGCCACAGCGGACGACATTCTGCTCGAACACCTTTTCAGGGTCGGAGAGGTAGCTTAGGACGAGCTCGAAGCTGCGGAAGTAATTGCAAAGCTCCGGTGAGAGCTCCGCATCCCGGGCGAAGAAGCGGCCAGCGCTCCGTCTTCAATCGAGCGGACTGCATCGGCATAGAAGCGTTTCTCAGCCAGGGCGGCGATTTGCGTGTGCCCGAGAATTTCCATCCGCGCGTCGGGAAAGTTCTCCCGCAGCAGCTTGATGGCGGGTAGCGTGAGAACGAAATCCCCGATCGCGCCGCCGCGAATCACGAGGATGCGATTCATCCGCCTCGATCGCGGGGCAGCAAAGCTAGTAACGCGTAATCGCGCAGGCGAGAATCGCCGCTCCGTAAAGCAGCGCGATTGCGTGAACGCTTCGCCATCGCATGCCGCTGTGCTTGCTCCAGTTTATCTGATCGCGCAAAAGATATGGCATCGTGACCCAGATGAGGCCGGCCACGATCAGGAAGTAGGCGAAGACGGTCACGAGGAGGCGGCTGGCTTCGTAGCGCAGGAAAGCGGCCTCCAGCAGCGGTTCGGCTGCGAGCAGGAAAAGAATGCCAAGCGCGCGGACGGCGAGGAACTCGTTCACGAAGCGCAGCACCAGGACGTAGCCGATCGGCAGGGCAATCAGAAGTGGTTTACGGAACCCGGAGAACTCGCCCATTTCCATTGTCGCCAGGAGCCAGAAGCTCCAGAGAAAGGCCAGGGTCAGAAATGCGATGCCCATCAGGCGTGAGCGGGGCAGCTTGGTCGCGAAACTCTGGGTAAGGTCCGGTCGCGCGAGGCTCGGCAGGCTCACGAGCAGGAGAAAAATTCCGGCCAGAATGCCCGCCGTCTGAAGTGACAGATGGTAGATCATGCGACGAGCGGAGCGGCAGATTTACACGACCGGCGTTCCATACAAGCTGAATCCGTTTGCTTGCTGGATTTTGATCCTCATCATCTCGCCGATCCGATCCTGCTTACCCTCAAAGACCACGATCTTGTTCGCGCCGGTGCGGCCCATCAGACGCGCCGGGTTGTTGCGACTGGGACCTTCGCAGAGGATCTCAACCTCGCGTCCCACGAGACGCTCGTTGGCGCGTCTGGCGGAGCGATCAACTACCGCGAGCAGATCCTGGTTGCGTTCTTCCTTTTCCGCCTCGGGAACCTGCTCCCCGTGCGACGCGGCGGGCGTGCCGGAGCGTGGGGAATACCGAAAGATGAAAGCGTTATCGAATTGGATCCGCTCCACGAGATCGCGCGTCTGCGCGTAGTCATATTCCTCCTCGCCCGGAAACCCGACGATTACGTCGGTCGTAATGGCAATGCCGGGCCGCGCCCGCCGAATACGCTCGACGAGCGCGAAATACCGCTCCGCCGTGTATGGGCGGTGCATGGCCTTCAAAATGCGGTTCGATCCGGATTGCAGCGGCAGATGCACGTGCTCAGCCAGCTTCGGCAGATCGCGTAAAGCCTGGAGAAGATCGTCGCGAAAACCGATCGGATGCGGCGAGGTAAACCGGAGGCGCTTGACGCCATCGGTGGCGTGCACCGCTTCGAGCAACTGAACAAATGGGCTCTTGTTCCCGGCCTGCGGAAACTCATGACGCCCATAAAGATTGACGATCTGCCCGAGCAGCGTCACCTCCTTCACGCCTCGGGAAACCAGGTCCCGCACTTCACGAACAACTTCGTCAATCGTGCGACTGCGCTCCGCACCACGCGTGCGCGGCACAATGCAAAAAGTGCAATGCATGTTGCAGCCTTGCATGATGGAGACGAATGCCGTCGCCTGCCGAGGCGCGAGCTGTTGCTCCCGGATGGTAGCTTGCGAGTCTGCTTCCTCCGCCGTGTCCGAGATCGAGAACCGCGGATCGTCCATGCGCCGCGCTCTTTTTTTCTCGAGCAGCTCTTCCACGTAATCGGCGACGCGGTGAAACTTCTGCGTCCCGACGACCAGGTCCAGGTGTGGAAGACCGGCGAAGAGCGAATTGCCGCGGGCCTGTGCCATGCAGCCGAGAAACCCAAACACCACCTCCGGCCGCCGTTTCGCCAACTGTCCCATCATCCCCATTTTGCCGAGCGCCTTTTGGTCTGCCATGTCGCGGACGCTGCAGGTATTGAGCAAGACCACGTCTGCTTCGGCTTCATTCGCCACCCGCTCGTAACCTCGCTCGATCAAGGAATGCGCTACCTGGTCGGAATCGCGTTCATTCATCTGGCAGCCGTAGGTTTTGATGAAGAACTTGGGCATCTCCGGGACGCAACAGTGGCACAGGCAAACCGGCCGCGCCATCGAGCGACCGATGGATTTTACCGCAGAGGACGCAGAGAAGCAGAGGGCCGCGGAGAATTTTAAGCCTCCGGACCCGCGCGGAGATCGGGCGGCAGTTCTTCAAGCTGGTGGACGACACGCACGACTCCATCAATCAGGCGGCTGACGTTGAAGTTGATGATCAACCCCAGATGCAGATCGGCCAGCTTGAGATATGTCCGCATCTTCTGCTTGTCGATCGGCAGGATCTCATCCTTCGATTTCACATCGACAATTACTTTGCCTGCGACGAGTAGATCCAGCCTCAGCGGCGTCGCGAGTTTGATGTCCTTGTAGCTGATGGGAAGGGAACGTTGTCGTAGGAAGTCTAACGCTCGCAGATGGAGTTCGTGGCAGAGTGCCTCCTCGTAAACGCTTTCGATCAATCCCGGCCCTAACTCGCGGTGGACGTCGATCGCGGAGCCGATGACGGTCTTCGAGACTTCGTTCTCGTGCACTTTTTCGACCCTTCTCTGCGGCGCTCAGCTCCTCTGCGCCCTCTGCGGTAATATTTCGGAAAAGGCGCCACTCCCCCCATGTCCTCCTCAGAGCGCCGCCACCTTACGGTGGTGTCGCAAAACGCTCGGGAAAGGGGTCGGCGTTTAGCCGTTTTCGCACTTCCGAGTCGCTCCACGGATCGGTTCCGACTTCATTGAATATCGCGACGCCGATGACGCCTACGTTCCCAGTGTCGCCGTACTTTTGTGCGGCATACGAATCGCGCACGGAGCTGAAACGAAATGCCGCCACTGCCTCGGAGCTGCGGCGGAATCCCTCCACCACGAGCTGTCGCCGTGGCGCGACAATGTATCCGCGCTTCAGCAAAGAGGCGGTTCGGCCATCCAGAACATCCAAGCCGTCCACCGAGAGCACCGCTTCGAGACGCAGATGTGTCTGGTTGCGGAGCACGATCGAATAGCGCCGGCCCACCTCCCCCACCACAAACCATCTTTTTCCAACCGCAGTTCCCGGCAGGATTCGACCGCTTTGATCGCGCAATCCAACCGAGACCAGGCTCTGAAACCGGGTCGGCAGAATGGGCCAGTCGCTCTCCATTTGCGCGCCGCCGATCATCGCCCGAATCCCGGCGGCATCGTTGTAGTAAATCGCAGCCTTCGCAATTGGCCGACGTGGATTAGCCCTTTGGAAGCTCGCCGGCGCCACCATCGATCTCCGCGATTCTCCCCATTTAGTGCCGAGACCTGGACGCTCCTGTGCGGCGTCTGCCATCCTCGCTTCCGTTGCACCGCTGCGGTATGCCGTGGGCTGGCCGCTCTCGCACGAACATAAAACGACCCCGAGCAGGAACATCCCTGCCGCGCGAGAGCCCCATCCATTCATCTCTTTTTGTTTATCGCTCCGTCAGCGAAGGAGAAATCAAAAACGTGCTGAAATCGCGAATAATCGACATTCCATTCCCCGACGCATTGCGGCTAAGTTGATGTCGATGAGCAAACAGGCGCCGGCAATCGGGATCATCGGAGGCAGCGGCCTTTATCAAATGGAAGGCGTCGAAGATCCAACGGAGCAGCGGGTGGAGACGCCATTCGGACCGCCTTCGGATGCGCTGATCGGCGGGCAAATGCACGGGCGGCAGGTTTATTTTTTGCCGCGACACGGCCGAGGCCATCGTCTGCTGCCGCACGAGTTGAATCATCGTGCGAACATCTACGCGCTCCGTTCCCTGAACGTGCGCTGGATTATCTCTGTGACGGCGGTCGGCAGCTTGCAGGAAAAATATGCGCCGCGGGATGTCTTGTTGCCCTCGCAGTTCTACGACCGGACTAGCGTGCGTGCCGAGCACACTTTTTTCGGCGGGGGCATCGCGGCACATGTGAGCTTCGCGGAGCCGATCAGCAGCAACCTCCGTTACATTCTCGCCGATGCGGCGCGTGAAATGGGGGTGACAGTGCATAATGGCGGCACCTATGTGAACATGGACGGCCCGGCGTTCTCCACGCGCGCCGAGTCAGAACTGAATCGGCGCCACGGCTTCGACGTTATCGGCATGACAAACCTGCCGGAAGCGAAGCTGGCGCGGGAGGCGGAGATCGCCCTCGCCACCATGGCGATGATCACCGATTACGATTGCTGGAAGGTGGAAGAGGAACCCGTCTCTGCGCAAACTGTGTTCGGCCATCTCCTGGCTAATGCGGAGACGGCAAAGAAAATTTTGACGAATGCCATCTCGCAGCTCCCGAGTAAACCGGACTGGCCGGAGCATTCCGCCCTGGATTCTGCACTGGTGACGGAGCGTAAACTTTGGCCCACTGAGACCGTGCGGAAGCTGGACGCAATTTTGGGCCGCTTTTCCCCTGGATAAGGAAAGTGAAAATGGTACTTGCCACCTGCCAGCGAAATATAGTAATTATAAACACAACGGCGGAGAAGAGACCTCCTGCCCAGCAAAACGGAGCCCAAGAAATGATCATCAAAATCGCCACCTGCTTACTTGCTCTTTCGGTTTTCACCGCGTGCGAAACCACCACTTCAACGGCCGGCCCGCGCCAGACAATGGAGCAGCGTCTTTTGGCCTCGAACGGCGGCTTCTACCCTGGATCGCTTGAGGAGCCGATGCCCCCGGCGGAAGGACCTGAGGATATTCCGGCGGAAGGTCCGATTGACCCGAACCGTAACCCCGGCCTGCTGCCCACTCCGCTGCTGCGGGCGAATGCTGCCGCCGGTCTCTAAACGGTCTTCGTCAGCTTGGAACTTTGCTGGTTGAGCGCTTGCGCCAGCCGGCGGATTTGCGCCTCCTCGTGCGCGGCCGTCACTGTGATGCGCAGGCGTGCCGCACCTTTAGCAACCGTCGGATAGCGAATCGCCGGGATCAGAAATCCTTCCGTTTGGAGAGCGCGCGATAAGCTGATCGCGGCTTCTTCATCGCCCACCATGAGGGGGTGAATGGCGCTGCCGGTTTGCGGCAGATTTGCGCTTTGTTTTTGCGCTTCGCCGGAGTCTCTCCCCGCGTCTATTCGGACGCGTCTCAGGAAATCGCGAAGCCGGCTGGACTTCAGAACGTTGCCAATTGCACTTGGAGGAGCCGCTGCAGGAGGAACGTCGGAATGCTCCAATTTGCTGAGCTCGGCGCGCAAAGCATCGATTCTTTTCCAAAGGAGAAGTCGGCGCTCTTCACCCGCGTCGGAAGCCAGGAATTCCACCGCCGCTGTCGCCGCCGCTGCGAATGCCGGCGGCGGCGCCGTGGAAAACACGAAAGAGCGGGCGCGATTGATCAGCCAGTCGACCAGGCTGTGCGAACCACAAATATACCCGCCACTGACGCCTAGTGCCTTGCCGAGCGTCCCCATTTGAACATCGACGTGGCGACTCAGACCCTCCTCCGCGGCTAGCCCACGGCCGTTCGTCCCGATCACGCCGGTCGCGTGCGCCTCGTCGAGCAGGAGAAGGGCCCCGAAACGTTTCTTCAAGTGCACTAGTTCGCGCAGGGGCGTGCGGTCTCCATCCATCGAGAAGACGGATTCAGTTGCGATGACTATACGACTGCCAGGGTGCTCGCGCCGCGCCCATTCGAGATGACTCTCCAGTTTTCCAAGGTGATGATGCGGAAAGACGCGCAGCGTCGCGCCGCTGAGCTTCGCGCCATCGATCAGGGAGGCGTGACAGAGTTTGTCGATCAAGACGACATCGTGCTTTCCGGCCAGTGCCGGGAGCGTCCCTATTGCCGCCGCATAGCCGCTGCTAAAACAAAGGGCCCCCTGTGTGCCTTTCCACTTCGCGAGCGCAGCTTCCAAACGCACGTGTGGTGATTGCGTGCCACTGATCAACCGCGACGCGCCGGCGCCGACGCCGAATTCCGCGACCGCCGCCGTCGCCGCCTCCCGCAGGAGCGGATCATTCGCAAGCCCGAGATAATCGTTCGATGAAAAATTAACGAGCTGCCGCCCCACGATCTGCACCTCCGGGCCCTGAGCGGTGCCGATCTCGCGGAGCTTGCGGTGGAGAGCTTGCGCCCGCAGCTGCTGAAGCTGCTCGTGAAAGAGATCACTCATCGTGCTTCGCGGAAGCGAAGCTACATCCAAAGCGCCCAGGAAAGAAGCGCCGCTGAATCCGTCCAGATGCGCGGTTTGCCGTCGCCAAGCACAACGGCGATCACGTCTCGCCCGGGCCGCGCAGCGCTCGAGATCAGGCAATGCCCGGCGGCATCGGTGTAGCCGGTCTTCATTCCGTTACAATAGGGCAGCCGGCGCAGAACTTTGTTCGTATTCTCCAGTTCGCGCGTGCGACCGTTGGCGTATCGGAAAACCAGCCGCGGCAGACAGACGATGGAGCGAATTGTCGGGTTCGCGTAAGCGGCGCGCGCGATGAGCGAAAGATCGCGCGCGGTCGAGTACTGACCAGGGACGGGTAATCCATTTGGATTGACGAAGTGGGAATGCGTCGCTCCCAGCTCGCGCGCCCGCTGGTTCATCATTTCCGCAAAGCCTTCGATACTGCCGCCGGCATCCCGCGCCAGGCAGCGCGCCACGTCGTTTGGGCTTTTCACGAGCAGCGCGCGCAGGAGATCGATGCGCTGATAGGTCTCGCCCGCTTTGATGTTCAACTTGCTCGGCTCGGCATAGGTATCGACTGGCATCACCGTCACCCGCCGGTCCAGAAAACCGCGCTCCGCCACGATCAGGGAAGTGAGCAGCTTTTGCGTACTGGCGGGCGCTCTCGGCGTGTCCGCATTTTTTTCGTACAAAACTTCTCCGGTGCGGGCGTCGATCACGATCACGGCCGCGGCTGCCACTCTGGGCACACCGCCTTCCGCCTTCGGCGCGTCGACCGGCTCCGCCGGGAGGATACGCGTCGCGGATTCTGTCTCTTCCGTTGCGGCAGGTTTCTTCCGTTTCTTTTTCGACGGCGCCGCGGTTGCAGTTGTGCAAAGGCAGCACAAGAGCGCAGTCCAAAGCTGCCAATGGGAAGCAAACCGGAAAGGCCGCGGCCGAATCATGGCGCTGAAGTTGCGGTATCGGATTGCGCTCTGCAAGCGGCTCGGCGCAGGCGCTATTCGTCCGCGGCCCGCTGGATCAGCTCGATCTCGTAGCCTTCCGGCGCATCGATGAAAGCAATCGAGGCGCCGCTGCTGCTGCGATGCGGACCGTCCGAGAGCGGATAGCCTTTCGCCGCGGCGTGGCGCGCGAAGGTCTCCATGTCTTCGACTTCGAAGGCCAGGTGCGTCAGATCGGGGCCGACCACGATCGGGCCGCTTTCATCAAACTTGCACAGCTCGATTTCTTCTTCGCTGCCCGGTGCTTTCAGAAACACGAGCTGCGAGCCGCGGCCGGAAGTGTGGCGCCGCGTTTCCTCCAGGCCGAGCACTTCCTTGTAGAACGAGACAGTCTTCTCGAGATCATGGACGCGATACCGTGTGTGCAGGAGTTTCTTGACCATCGTCCATGTTACGCGCTGCGCCGGAAGCTCCAAATCCCAAGTCCCAAATCCCAAACAAGCACCAAGCTCCAAATCCCAAACAAGCGCGTGGTTTGCGTTCTGCATTTGGTGCTTGGGAATTGGGACTTCTTTGGAGCTTGGGATTTGGAATTTGGGATTTAACATCTGCCTCATGAAGCTCGTGATCGCCGCCACTGGGGCCAGTGGAACGATTTACCTCGAGCGTTTGCTCGCGCAGATCGATCCCGCCGCCAACGAGGTCCACCTCATTATGAGCGCGCACGCGAAGCAGGTCGCCGCCCAGGAGGTGAACGAGCTTCAGATTCCGCCTGGCATCACAAAGCACCCCGAGAACGACCTCAACGTTCCATACGTCAGCGGCTCCGCGCGTTTCGACGCGATGGTGATCGTGCCGTGCTCAATGTCCACGCTCGGGCGGATCGCGAGCGGCTCCGGTGAAAATGCTCTGCTGCGCACAGCCGACGTTTTCCTGAAGGAGCGTCGGAAGCTGGTTGTCGTTCCACGCGAGACGCCATGGAGCCTCATTCACGCGCGCAACGTCGTGACACTTCTTGAAGCGGGCGCCGTGGTGCTGCCGGCCATCCCGGCCTTTTACAGCCGGCCGCAGTCGGTCACCGAGGTGGTCGATACTGTGATCTGGCGAATTCTCGATCAACTCGGCCTGCCTAACCCACTACGTCCCCGCGCGCCCGGCAGTGGCGCTGATCAGCGCGAGCCGCGACGGCACATTTCTGGCGGAGCTCGTGCGGCGTTTCGGCGTCGAAATCGTGCGCGGTTCCAGTTCGCGCAAAGGCGCCAGCGCGGTGCGGCAGTTGTCAGAGGGCATCGCGCGAGGCCGTGACGCTGTGATCACACCTGATGGGCCGCGCGGACCCGCCTACCAGCTCGGCCAGGGTATTGTCT
>JBHENA010000005.1:0-34386 GCA_046262275.1 Chthoniobacterales bacterium | reverse complement strand
CTGGCGGGCAACCGATTTCGCGCGCGAGTTCGGCGAAAACGCGCCGGAACTCATCCGCATTCTGCTCGATGATGCTCGTGAATGGGATGACGTAGATGACGCGGCGGAGGTTGTGTGCCAAAGCGTGACGCAACGCGAAGCTCAGCGAAGAGAGAGTTTTCCCGCCGCCGGTCGGCACCGTGAGGGTGAAGAGCCCGGGCGACAAGGCTGCCTTTGATCGGCACGCGGCGAGCACACGCCGGCGCTGCTCGTTAATCGCGCCGCTCCGAGGAAGCCGTTCGAGGTGCTGCTCAAGCACGGCATGCATCCGCGAAAGCAGATCGTTCGGCCAAGTGGCGCGTTCCGCCGCGGACGCTGGTGACATAAACGCTTCCGTGGCAAGGAAGTCGGCATCAACAAGACAGGAGAAAAGCATCCGCGCGAAAAACGCGACCTGATGATCTCGCTCGCGGATACCGGGCGTAAGCGGCGGTTTCGGCAACTCGCTCGGCAAGCTTGTCACTTCCGGCGCAGACCACGGCTCAATCTCCTTTTGCAGCCGAGCCGCAAGCGAAGAGGAGCCGCCGTCGATTGCCTCGCCATCTGGCAGGCCGGCGTGATGGCCGGCAATGGCGTAGGCCAGCAGCAGATAAAATCCGCCCTTGTTCGCGGCATGTTTGGCGCCGGCAGTCGAGTGGTCCACCTTTCCCGCGACTTCGTCGCGATGGAGATCGGACCGGCTGCGGAGGTAGCGCTGCCAGGCGGGTGCGAACTTACCCAAATCGTGCCACAAGCCGGCAGCCCGGCCCCACTCACGTATGCTCGCGGCGTGCTCGGCGCCAAACATTTCACGCGCGAACCCCCCTCCCCACCACGCTACTTTGTTGAGATGGCCGTGCCGGCTTCCGAGCTGTTCGCATGCGGCGCAACGTCCGCCCGACAGCGCTGCGCAATGAGGAGTAAAAAGCGGCTCCCAATTCGAGCAATCGCCTGGTGCTGTGTGCGCGTAGAACTCTCTCATTTATGCGCAACTCTACGCATTGGGGTAGGACATCCGCTGGGGTAGGCCCAAAAAAATTTCTTCGGCTACAAACGGTCGGTGCCAAACGCAGGCCGGACAATACACCGGCTGCCGCGTTTCTGCGCCAGTTCCCGCTGGAAACACCTGCGTTTCTCGCGACCTTACCGCCGCCTTGAAACTGCCGTTCAGTCTTTTTCTTGCGCTGCGGTATCTCAAGCCCAAGCGCACGTTCGTTTCCGTCATCACGTTGATCTCGGTGCTAGGCGTCACGCTCGGTGTCACGGTGCTGATCCTGGTCATCTCGGTCATGACGGGCTTCGACCGCGAGCTGCGGCAGAAGGTGATCGATTTCGACGCGCACATCCTTGTCACCACCGAGGAGGTTCTGCGCGATTGGCGGGATCTCACGGTCAAGATCAGGAATACGGAAGGAGTTGTAGCGACCGCGCCCTACGTCCAGGGGCCGGTAATCGTCGAATTCCAGACGCGCCGGCTCGCGCCGCTGATCCGCGGGATTGATCCCGAGGAAGAGGAGAAGGTGATTCCGCTGCGCAAGTTTATCAAGCGAGGCGAGCTGAACCTCGAGGGAGATACGACGGTGCTCGGCGTCGAGCTGGCGCGGAAGCTCGATATCGATGTCGGCGACAAATTGACCGTTTATTCGCCCGGCAACCTGAGCGCGATTCTGGAAGGAATCAGGAAACTGGAGACCAAGGACGAAGCGCAGGAGCAGGCCGCGGTAGATGAGCTGCGCGAGGTGGTGCTTCCAAAGGAGCTGACGGTCACCGGGATTTATGAGACCGGCCACTACCTGCACGATTCTGAGTTTCTGCTCGTACCGGTGCACGTGGGGCAGGAGCTTTACGGCCTCGAGGACGCCTTGCACGGGATCACGGTCAAGACGGTCGATCCCTACGGCGCCGAGCGCGTGAAGCAGGCGATCCAGCGATTCCTGAAGCCGCCGGAATACGCCCAGACCTGGATCGACATGAACAGCCAGTTCTTCGAAGCCGTCCGCCTGGAACGCACGGTGATGTTCTTTCTCCTCTTTTTTATCGTGGTGGTGGCGGCGTTTGGGATCATGAACACGTTGATCACGGTGACGGTGCAGAAGACGCGCGAGATCGGTATCATGAAAGCGATCGGCGCGAACATCTGGCAGATTGTGTGGGTCTTTCTCGCGCAGGGGATGGTGGTGGGATCATTCGGCACGCTCAGCGGCCTCGGCTTGGGAATGACCCTCATCCGCTACCGCAACGAGTTCAGCGAATGGCTCACTTCCACATTTGGAATCGAGGTCTTCCCGCGCCAGGTCTACCAGTTCTCGCAAATCCCAGCGCAGGTAATCCCGAACGACGTCGCCATTATCTGCATCGCGGCGTTCGTGATCTGTTCCGTGGCCGCGCTGATCCCGGCTTACTTTGCAGCGCGGCTCGACCCCGTAAAAGCACTGCGCTTCGAATAACCGAGCGAGCTGAGGCGCACATGCCGCCGCTGTAAAAAGGCCGATGTCAGGGAGTGAATTTGTTCGTCGCACAGAACCAGAAGTACGAGGGCGATCACTGGTGGAAATGGTCGCTCTGGATCGAGGGCTCGGACGACGATCTCGATCGGATCGAGTCTGTGACCTATACGCTGCACCCCACCTTTCCTGAACCGATCCGCACCGTCACCGACCCGACGACGAAGTTTCAGCTCCGGTGCTCAGGCTGGGGTGTGTTCAGAATTCCAGTAGAAGTCCGGCTGAAGGGGGGCGGGATCATTCAGCTCAAACATGACCTTCAGTTTACATTCCCGCAGGAGGTCTAGGAGTAACGGCGCGCACCAGGTCAGCCGCGCATCGGAACTCTCTGCGGATCGATCACAGGTGCTTCTTAGCGAAAGCTCTGCCGGAGGCTGCCTGTAATCCCCTTTAGGAATCTTTTGCGCGGAACGGCGACACTACTTCTGCCCGACCTCCAGCGTGAGCGTCGCAAAGTCGCTCTCCCAATCGCTGTCTGGTTTGCTCGACTTTCGTATGTCTGTTCCGCGCAAGAGCCAACGGCCCGCTTTCTCCAGTTTGAACGCGACCCGACCAGCGGAGTCGGTCTTCCGCGTCTCGCCCTTTCCTCCACCCGCGCTCACCGCGTTGAGCGAGAACCCGGCAAATGGCTGGCCATCCTTCAGCACATGCACCGGGAACTCGTCACCGGGTTGGAGCATTGTCGGATCCTTCTCCGGCACAATTTCTAAAAACAACCCCACTGGTTCAGCCCACGAGCGGTCCGACTGTGGGTCGCCCACGCGGGCGAACGTCTTTGGCAGCTTTGAATAGGACTCCCGCCAGCGCTGGGGTTTCATCTCGGCCCACTGTTTGCGCAACGCCTCCGGCGCATCCACCTCGTCGAAATACTCCTTCACCTGGTCGGGCTTCAGTTCGAGCGCACGCGGCGGCAGCGTTATCCAGAACGTGGCGATGCCGACCTCCGACAATTGGGCTTTAAACTGGAGCGAATGAGCCCCTGCCTCTTTGTTCGTGATCTCGAAGGTCTTGCCTGCTAGCCGGCATGTGACGCTTGCGACCCGCTCCGGCTTCGGTCCAACATCCAACTTCGGAAACTCCATCCCGCTGGTGATGTCGAGCGCCACACTCGAGTTTGGCGCCACGTTGAAACGATTGGGAATCAACCAGGTGTCATGCGCTAGCGCCGATGCAGCCAGTGCTCCACATGCAAACGCTTGAAGAATTACGCTCCGGGTTTTCATGCTAATCACCGTCGAGGTAGAGGACACGGGACGCAACACGCTGCACGAACGGTAACGGCGATATCGCCGCGCCCGACCACTTCTACTGATTTCGAAGGCGGCCAGCACCGGTGGATTCGATGAGAGCACAAAACTCAGCCGCGCATTTCGATCGGGTCGCCATCTGCTTCCAGCGCTTCACATTCGCTGAGAGTGCATCACGGAACTGTTGAAGCTCGCGCAGCTTATTCTCTGTCTCGTCGAGCGTCGCCTTCGCCATCGCGAGCACAGAACGACATGTGATATTTCCCTGGCCTTGGAGATGCAGAATCCGCTTCACTTCATCGAGCGAGAAGCCGAGAGACTGCGCTTTTTTGATGAAGCGCAGTTGAGTGACTGCGCTCTCGTCGTAAACGCGGTAGCCGCTCGCGGTGCGAGACGGTTTTGGGAGCAGGCCGCTCCGTTCGTAGAAGCGAACGGAGTCGGGTTTTATCCCGGCTGAGGCGGCCAATTTGCCGATCAGCAACGGCTTCTCTCTCACGCCGCAGCCTGCGTCAGCGATGCGGCCTCTTCGCGGGTAATTTTCCCCTCGAACATGACCCGCCCGTCGACCACGACGGTCGGCATCGCCTTCACCCCGTACTGTTTCGCTTCGTCGCAGCATTCGGTCCCCGAGCAGCGTCGCTCGATGGTTTCGCAGCCGCAATCACGCACCGCATTCCGGACCAGATCCAGCGTCTCGGTGCAGAGCGGGCATCCCGCAGTGAACACTTCTATTCTCCTCTTCGCCATCTGTTACTACCTGGTCGGCTTTTTAAGCGTGCAGCAGCACTTCTCGAGAAGTTTGCCCGTATTCTTGCAGAGGAGCTTGCCGTCCTTCTGCTTTTCACAGCAGCAGGTCTTCATCTCTTTACCGGTGAAGTTGCAGACCGTTGTCGAATCGGCAGCGAACACCGCCGACGCGAACGCGCCTGTGCAGACTAAAGGTAGCCAGTATTTAATTTTCATATTGCTGACCCTACACCTTCGAGCCGAGTCCAAGGTCAAGTCCTCAAAATTAGCTCCGGGTAATCGAAATTCTTTGCTAGATCCGATTGAAGGGGTTCGGAGCCGGCCATCCGCTGTTTCTGCGGAGAAGGATTCGAGATCGAACCGGATATCGAACATCTGGTAAATCGAACTGAGGCGCGGCGGCATGGAGCCTAGGGGATTCGAACCCCTGACCTCCTCAATGCCATTGAGGCGCTCTACCAACTGAGCTAAGACCCCGCAGATTTCCTGATTGTAGATTCGACCGGTTCACTTCGCCACCGTCGATTTTTGAGCGGCCTTGGAAAGTAACAGTTCTGTTACCATTCAGCCGTTTCGACCGGGCCGTCGCTGTTGTACGTGATGACGTAGCTGATACGAAAGGTCTTTCCAAAGCGAGCTGGCTCGCGATGTGCTGACCACCCCTTCAGTAAAGATGGAGGAAACAATTGGCATGCTGAACATGGCCATCGAAATTCCGGTGAATGCAAAGACCCTGGCTGCACAGATGGGCCGCAGCCCGGGCTACGTCGCCGCCATGAAATCTGCGGGTTACACCTTCACCCACGGGACACGCACGCTGCTCTCCGATGCGCTCCGATGGCTGGCGGAGCATCCCGATTTCCGGGCGACCGGCTACCGCCGGAATTTGCCGGGATTCGTGAAACGTCAACGGCCGCTCTCGTAGCGGCGGCGGCATCGTTCGTCGCACCAAACGTTCGCTGATCCTATCGCGCCACGATGGAAATCCTGGCGTGATCCGCCGCCTCGACCATCCGCTTTCTTTCGAGCAATAGCGTGCGCGCGGCTTCCACTGCGATCACGCGCAACCGCACCTTCGCGCCGACAATCACGGTTTGGACTCCAATCACCGGCACGTCGAAACGCATGTCCTGATTTGGCTTTGCCACTTTCACCATCACCGCGGCTTTGCGCACGAGCGCCCCGCCGCGCGTGATCGCTTCGTTGGTGCCTTCGAATGCTTCTACCGCCAGGACGGTGCCATTTCTTACCACCACGGTTTGGCCGATGTCGAGGCGGCTGACCTCCTTCGCGATCGCGAACCCAAAGTCCACATCTGCTTCTTCGTGGCGCGTCAGCGCAGGGCCAGCGATCACTCCCGGCTGCGCCAGGCATTCCTCCAGGAAAGTGAAAGCCGGCAGCAGCTCGACGCCGCTCCTCGAAAGTTCCTCGGCGATTGCACCGAAAATCGACTCCGCGTTCCGGCGCTTTAGCCGCGCCAGCAGGAGCAACGCTTTCCAATCCGGGCGCAAAACGAAGAGATTCCCGGGCGCAATTTGGCCAGCCATCATCGCTTTGCTCACGTCTGCGCCGCGGAAGAACGTCAGGAGCCGGGCGAGTTGGCCCACGCGCATCCACTCGATGGCGTCCACCTTCTCCGCCAGGCCCGGATCGGTCTCGCCGATAAAAGCGGCGGCAACAATGCGTTTCACGCCGGACTTCCGCGCCGAGTCGGCCAGCAGCAACGGATAAACGCCGCTTCCGGCGATAATTCCGAGCGCGTCAGGTGTTTCCAAGTTGATCGCGCGGCAGGACCCGAAGGGTTACGAACGCCGCCGGCGTTTGACGTGCAACTGCGCGAGGGCTTTTTGCAGCGTCGCCTGGATGGCGGCGACTTCCTCCGCGCCGTGATCTTCTTTCATGGCCGCTTGCGCACGAGCGACGGCGGCTTCCGCCGCGCTTTCGTCGATGCTAGTGGCTTCCAGCGCCAGGTCGGTTAGGACGGAAACCGCGTCGGCTTTGATCTCGACGAAACCTTCTCCGACCGCGAGAAACGTCTCGCGACCGTCCTTCAGCACGCGCAGCTCGCCGGGCTTGAGCGTGGTCAGAAGCGGAACGTGGTTGGGGTAAACGCCAAGTTCTCCTTCCGCTCCGGTCATCGTGACCATCTCGACGTCCTCCGAGTACGCAGTGGTGTCGGGCGTGACGATCTCTAATCGGAGCGTAGCTGCCATGCTCGAGCTTAGGCGTTGTCCTCGTGGATCATGTCGATGCCGCCCTTCATGTAGAAGTTGGCTTCCGGCACGTCATCATGCTTGCCGTCGAGGATCTCTTTAAACCCGCGGATCGTCTCCGCGACCGGAACGTATTGCCCTTTGGTGCCGGTGAAGACCTCGGCAACCGTGAAGGGCTGGCTGAGAAAGCGCTGGATCTTGCGGGCGCGAAAGACCGTCAACTTGTCTTCCGGACTCAACTCGTCCATTCCAAGAATCGCGATGATGTCTTGAAGATCCTTGTAACGTTGCAGGACTTTCTGCACGCGACGCGCGACGCTGTAGTGCTCTTCGCCGACGATTTCGGGCGCGAGCGATTTCGAGGTCGATGCGAGCGGATCGACGGCAGGATAGATGCCGAGCTCAGCGATAGAGCGCTCGAGCACGATCGTTGAGTCGAGGTGGGCGAAGGTGTTCGCTGGGGCGGGATCGGTCAGATCGTCTGCCGGAACATAGACCGCCTGCACGGAAGTAATCGAACCTTTTTTCGTCGAGGTGATTCGTTCCTGCAGATCGCCCATCTCCGCGGCGAGAGTGGGTTGGTAACCAACGGCGGAAGGCGTGCGGCCGAGCAGCGCCGACACCTCGGAGCCCGCCTGGGAGAACCGGAAAATGTTGTCGATGAAGAGCAACACATCCTGGTTGCGCTCGTCCCGAAAGTATTCCGTCATCGCTAAGGCTGACAACGCAACGCGCAAACGGGCGCCCGGCGGCTCGTTCATCTGGCCGTAGACGAGCGCGACCTTCGACTTGCTGAGGTCCTTCTGGTCGATGACGCCCGCTTCGCTCATTTCGGTGTAAAGATCATTGCCTTCACGCGTGCGCTCACCGACTCCGGCGAAGACGGAGAAGCCGCCGTGTCCCTTCACGCTGTTATTGATCAACTCGAGGATGACGACCGTCTTGCCGACGCCCGCGCCGCCGAACGCCCCGACTTTTCCACCCTTGGTGAATGGGCAGATCAGGTCGATGACCTTGATGCCGGTCTCAAGAATGGTCGCGCCGGTATCCTGGTCGGTCAGATTGGGCGCCGGGCGATGAATCGGATAACGTTTCGTAAAACTGACAGGCCCGCGGTTATCAACCGGCTCTCCGGTCACGTTGAAAACGCGGCCGAGCGTCCCCTCGCCCACGGGAACTGTGATTGGTCCGCCCGTGTCGCTGACCGGCATGCCGCGCTTCAAGCCTTCGGTCGAGGACATGGCGATGGAACGGACCCAGTTTTCGCCGAGATGCTGCTGGACTTCGAGGGTCAGCTTGGTCGGATTGCCGTTGACTTCGTATTCAAGCTCCAGCGCATTGTAAATGCGCGGCAGCTCGCCCGTGTTCTTGAATTCCACGTCCACCACAGGACCGATGACCTGAACGATATTTCCTTTATTCATAAATTGGGTTAGCCGCTCACCGCCATCTGCGCGGTCGAGATTTCGAGCAGCTCCGTGGTGATGCTGGCCTGACGCATCTTGTTGTATTCGAGAGTGAGGTCCTTGATGAACTGCGTGGCGTTATCGGTCGCGTTTTTCATCGCCACCATGCGTGCGCTGTGCTCGGAAGCGCGCGCGTCCAGGATCATTTGGAAGACCTGATACTGCAGGTAAAACGGCAGCATGACGTCGAGGACGAGTTCCGCGCTCGGCTCGAACAGGTAACCGCCCATCGTGTCGCTTCCATCAGCCGTCGGGTGGCTCTCAGCTTCCGCCTGCGCGACTTCAAAGTTCGAGATCGGCAGGAGCGTTCGTGCAATCGGCTTCTGGTTGATTGTGTTCACGAAGTGCGTGTAGAGCACCGAAACGCGGTCAACTTCGCCGTTCAGAAAGCGCTCAGTCGCGAACTGCGCGATCACCTTCGTTTCTACAAATGCGGGAGCGTCTTTCAGCTCGAAATCAGCCAGGATTTCGCGGCGCGTCCGGGAAAGAAACTGGCGCGCCTTGCGGCCCACCACCACGTAGACAGTTTTCTCCGCCTCGTAGGTGGCGGCCTCGCGAAATAGGTTTGTGTTCAGCGCACCGGCCAGACCCTTGTCCGTGCTGACGACGATGACCAACTCCTTCTTCACCTCGCGCACTTGCAGCAACGGATGCAGCTTCGGATCGGTGCGCTGCTGGAGTGAAACCAGGACGCGGTTCATCAATCCCGCGTAAGGTCGACCCGCGACCGCGTGCTGCTGCGCTTTGCGCATCTTAGACGCCGCCACCATCTGCATCGCCTTGGTGATCTGGGCCGTATTGCGGATCGACTTGATCCGGCGCCGTATGTCCTGGGTGTTGGCCATTTTCCCCTATGCGCTCCTCCGCACGCGATATCGCGGGGCGCGCTCTTTGACATGGAATCCGATCTCGCGCTTCTTCTCCGCAGCAGGCGCGAGCAGTTGACGAATCGCGGCAAAGAGCTGCGCGATTTGCGTGTCGTGGCCGTCAAGGCGGCGCTCGAGCTCGGCAAATTTCGCGGATAGGAGGCTGTTGGCTGAGATCATCTCCCGCAGGCCTATGAACGCGCGGACCACACGAATACTGGCATCAACGGCAACAGCGGTGTTCAGGACGCTGGCCAGCATCACAGCGCCATGCTCAGTAAAAACCCACGGGAGCTTTCGTCGACCTCCGTGCGAACTTGATATCGCATTTTGCGATATCAAGTTTGTAAACTCCTCGCGCGTAAGCTGAAAGGCGAAGTCGACAGGGAAACGTTTCCTGTTGCGCCGCCGCTGTTCGTTCAGCCGCATCGTCCTGGTTCCATAGATTGCGGCTAAGTCGGAATCGAGCATCACCCGCTGGCCCCGGATAAGATGGATTGCGTTCTCCACCGTCGAGACGATGCGATTTGGACTCATACCGGGTTCGAACTCCCGTAACGAGATCATTGCCAGGTCGACTTGAACTCGTCCAAGGCGGCCGCGAGTTCCGTCTCGAGATCTTTATCGATCGTTTTCTTTGCCACGATGGTGTTCAGGATGCTTTCCTTGCGCGTGCGCAGGTGATCCTGGAGCTTGAGCTGGAACTGCTTGACCCGATCGACTGGAACGGAATCCAGGTAGCCGTTCTGCATTGCCCAAAGCACGGCCACCTGCTCCTCGACCGGTATGGGATTGTATTGCCCTTGCTTGAACAGCTCGACAATGCGCTGACCGCGATCCAGCCGCGCCTTTGTGGCCGCGTCGAGGTCAGAGCCAAACTGCGCGAAAGCCGCCAGCTCCCGAAACTGCGCCAGATCGAGCTTGATCTTGCCGGCCACCTGCTTGATGGCCTTGATCTGGGCTGCCGAACCAACACGGCTGACGGAGAGCCCAACCGAAATGGCCGGACGAACACCCTGATAGAAAAGATCCGTCTCCAGATAAATTTGGCCGTCGGTGATGGAGATGACGTTGGTCGGGATGTAAGCCGAAACGTCACCCGCCTGCGTCTCGATGATTGGCAGCGCAGTTAACGAACCGCCACCCGCTTCCTCGGTCACGCGTGCGCTGCGTTCCAGCAGCCGCGAGTGCAGATAGAACACGTCGCCGGGATATGCTTCGCGGCCGGAGGGGCGCTTTAGAACCAGCGACACCTGTCGATAGGCGACCGCATGTTTGGAAAGATCGTCATAAATGATGAGAGCGTCCATCCCGTTATCCATGAACCACTCGCCCATCGCGGCGCCAGCAAACGGCGCAAGGTATTGGTTGGTGGCGCTGTCGGAGGCGGGCGCGGCAACGATTGTCGTGTAAGGCATCGCGCCGTTCGCTTCCAGAACGGCGAGCGAGCGCGCTACGTTCGAATTCTTCTGACCAATCGCGACGTAGATGCAATAGAGCGGCCGAAAGTCCTTCAGCCGACCCGCTTCGCCAGCCTTGTTCAGACCCGCCTGGCTGATGATCGTGTCCAAGGCGATGACTGACTTGCCGGTCGCGCGATCGCCGATGATCAATTCGCGCTGCCCGCGACCGATCGGAATCATGGCGTCGATCGCCATAATCCCCGTCTGCACCGGCTGGCTGACGCTCTTCCGCTTGATAACGCCCGGGGCGATCTTCTCCACTGGATACGCGACATCGGATTTGATCGGGCCTTTCCCATCGAGCGGCTGGCCGAGCGTATTAACGACGCGGCCGAGCAAGCCTTTCCCCACCGGCACCTGAAGCAGCTTGCCAGTAGTCCGCGCCTCGTCCCCCTCCATCACCCGCGTCGCGTCGCCAAGCAGAATGCAGCCGACTTCCGTTTCTTCGAGGTTTAGCGCAAGACCAGTGACGCCGCTCGAGAACTCGATCATTTCGTTCAGCATCACGTCGCTCAGGCCTTCGATCCGCGCGACGCCATCGCCGGTCTCGCGGACAACGCCGACGTTGCTCCGCGTAGTGGAAGTCTTCAGCCCCGCGATCTGTGTCTCGATTTCTTCAAGGATGGTGCTCATAATGGTAGCGCAAGCTTCCAGCTTGCGTTTTTTCGTTGCTTTAAAGTTGCTGCTGAAGCCGTTGCAGGCGGTTGCGCACGCTGCTGTCCCATACATCGCTGCCCACGCGGATCCGCATACCACCGAGCAGGTCGGGATTGAGGACGAAGTGCGCGCTGACGTCAGGGCCATATTTGCGCTTCAGGTTTGCAACGATCTGCCGCGCTGCATCCGGGCGTTAGCTCACTCGCGCTCTCAATCGTGGCGCTGCGTTTCTGCACTTCCAGACGCAGCAACCGTTTGTAGGCGTCCAGCACCGCGATGTAGTTGCGCGGCTTCTTTTCGATCAACGATTTCACGAGCGCAGCCACGCGCCCGTTGTCCAGCTGGCCATCGGTAAAGCTGGAGCGGAGCAGTTCTCTGGCGAGCTGCCGCGTCTCTTTGTTGATCTTCATCGTTCCTGTTCTAGGCAGCCACCTGCCGCGACGCTTCCTCCTGTAAGCGGCGCTGATCTTCGGAGGTGAGGACCTTGCCCGTGACCTTCGCGGTTGTGTCGACAACCAGCCGCCCCAGCTCCCGCTTTAGCTCCAGCATCGTGCGCTCGTGCTCGATCGCACTCGCTTCCCTGGCTTTGGCGACGATCTGCTCAGCCGCCGCGACTGCTTCCTGCTGCTTATGTTCCGCGACATGCGCCGCGCTCTCACGCGCTTCGTCGATCATCTTCTGCGCGGCTGCGTTGGCACTGGCCAGAATCTCTGCGTAACGCTGTTCGGCTTCGGCAAGCTGCTGTTTAATCTTCTCCGCGTTCAGCAGGCCCTCGGCGATGCGCTGACGGCGCTCTTCCAGCACGGCAAGGATTGGCTTGTAGGCGAAGCGCCGCAGCAGCAGCGCCACGATCGTGAAGCTGATGACTTGGGAGAGAAACATCCACAGGTTTAAGCCGAATCTCTCTGCCGTCTCGCGCGCGATATCGGTGATTGCAGCCAGCACTATCATGTTCATCAACTAATCGTTAGGCACAGGCCGGGCGCGCGGTTACTTCACAAGGAAGAGGGCGTAGAACACGATCGCTTCCGCGAGCGCGATGGCCAGAATCGCCTGCACGAGAATGGGCGTGGCGGCGCCGGGATTGCGGCCCACCGCGGAGGATGCGCCCATGCCGATCAGGCCCACGCCGATGGCGGCGCCCAGAGCTGCGAGACCGACGTGAATGCTGCCGGCGATTTCTGCGAGGATTGGTAGTATCATATGTCTTTCCTGGTTGGTGTTTCATCAGCCGCTCCGCGGGAACCACGGTCATACGGCCGAAATCTAGTGGTGTGCTTCTGCGTGTCCGGAGTCGTGGTGTTGCGCGATGAGGAGCGTAAAGACGGCGGTAAGGAGCATAAACACGAGCGCCTGCACAAAGCCGACCAGCACCTCAAGGAAGTAAAACGGGATCGAAATTAGCCAGGCCAGAAACGGCCCGCCGACCGCCGCCATCGCTTCGAGCATTGTTTCGCCGGCGTAGATGTTGCCGAAGAGCCGGAAGCTAAGCGAAATGGGCCGGAACAGAATCGAGACGATCTCAAGCCAGCCGACCACGAAGAAAATAAAGATCATCAGGAACTTGAGGAGCCCGGTTGTATCTCCTTTGGGGCCGAAGATGTGCATGATCAATCCGCCGATGCCATTCGCCTGCAATGCCCAGACGCACCAGCAAACGAAAAAAACGCAGGCCATCGCGAAGGTCAGATTCAGATCCGCATTCGCTCCGCGCAGAAGCGGACGCGTGACAAGAAAGTTGCCGTTTGCGGTGGAGTGTCCCCACCCGGCCGTGCCCACACCGGGAATCAAGCCAAACCAGTTCAAACAAAGGATGAAGATGAAAACGGTAGCGAAGAACCAGAACGTCTTCCTGACCAGGTCGCGTCCGATCATGCTTTCCAGAAAGTTATGCAAACTCTCCACCAGCCATTCCCAAAAATTCTGCAATCCACTCGGAACAGGCTTGATGGTGCGCGTCGCCAGCTGCGCGAGAAGGATGATTCCGGCGGCCACGAACCAGGTCACAACCATCGAATTCGTGACGGCGAATTTCCCGACATGGAAAAGCACCGGTGGGGCGACGGGCAGCGAGTGGTGTTCGTCGGCCGAGTGAGCCGATTCTATGGCCGGAGCATGCCCGGCGCCGTGCTGCGTCTCCTGGCCAAGCAGCGGCGCTGCGAGCAGCGCGAAGACCAAGGCCAGGACTAGCGATAGGCGATGTGACATGCAGCTAAGAGGTGGCAAGGCCGCCCGATGTATCTCGCTGACACTGGCCGCGAAGACCACGCACTCAGCACAAGGGAACGCTTGCGCGCTTACCAAAGCGCGTTTCGTCGTGATGACAAGAGACTTTCCGAAATTTTGTCCGCGACGGAATGGCCCGAACGCTCCGGCTATTTCGCCGATACCTGCTGGGCGAATGTTTGCGGGTAGCGCCCGTTCTTCGACGCTGCGAAGGCCGCAGGCTCGTGGACCATTGCGGCTGCTTCGGTGTAGTAGCTTTCGAGCTGCCGGATCTGGGCAACCTGCTCGAAATTCGCCGCTACGTATTCGCTCCCGAGAACTCCCATCTCGCGGAAAGCGTTGGCTGATCGGGCGATCTCCTTCATCGCGCCGGCGAGCGCTTCGAAGTCGCGCTCCTCGACCAGCAAACCCCCGCGGCCATGCTCGACTGCTTCGGGAATGCCACCGTGGCGCGTAGCGGCGACCGGGAGGCCCGTAGCCATGGCCTCTAGAATCGAATTGGGAATGCCTTCCTGATTTTGATCCGGGGGAGTTTCGCTCGGGTGAAGAAAGAGGTGTGAGCTGGCGTAAAGCTCTCTCAGCTCCGTCTGCGAGAGAAAGCCGTGGAAGTGAACTTTCGCGGAAATCCCCAGCTCCTCCGCGAGTTCCTCCAGGTGCGCCTGCAACGGTCCCTTACCCGCGATGTTGAGTTCCGCCCTGGGAAATTCCTTCTGGAAAATCGCGAAGGCGCAGAGGGTCGTCGCGACACCTTTTTTCGGGATCAGCCGGCAGGCCTGCATCAGCCGCCACTGCCCATCCACCGGCGCCTCGCGCCGAACATAAGGAAAATCGCGTAAGGGCAGACCGGTGCGGCTGATTCGCAGCCGGTCCGCGTCGCACCCGAGAGCAACGAGGCGGTCTGCCAGGGAACGCGACCGAGCGAAGACCAAGGGAACGGCCTCGAAAAGGCTCTTCAGCTTCAGCCCGTAATCGCGGATGTCGGTTTTCATGGCGACATCCGCACCGTGGAAGGAGACCACGCAGGGCTTATTCCATCGCTCGATGAACGGCAGCAGATGCACTCCCGTATGACCGAAGTAAATGTGCATCAAATCGGCGCCACGCCGTTCGAGCAAGCCCGCGAGCATCTGGTATTCGCCCCGATAGACGATCGGCGGCCGTTGCTTGACAAATTTCAGCCACCCATGGCGAAGCGGATTAACGTGCGGCTGCGGAATAATCTCGATATCGCGAAAGGGAAACAGTTCGTCGTTCTGAAGCGCCTTCGTCATCACAAAGGTCCGGCAATTCTGCAGCGAGGTGACCTGCCGGTAGATGTGCAACATCTCGGGCTTGAGAAATGTGGTGCAGTAGCTCGCTACGACAGGTTCCATAAAAAAGTGCGCTGAATCTTTCCGAGTCCGCCAGCGGTGTCCAGTTGTTATTCCACCGCGATCTCCTGCATCGATTCCGCGGCTTCCTCCCTTGTGTTGACGATTTCCTTAAACCAGTGGCGAAGATGTTCTTTCAATTCCCCGATCCCCTCCCCTTGCTCGGCTGACACTGGCATCACTCTTATATACGGGAATCGGCGACGGATCGCCTCTAGATTTTCACTGCTCCCCCGTAAATCCATCTTATTCGCAACAATGCACCAGGGCCGCTGCGACAAATGTGCGTCGTAAAGACTGATCTCGCGCCGCAAGCTCTGCAGGTCCTCAATCGGGTGCCGCCCTTCGCTTCCCGCCGCGTCGAGCACGAAAAGAAGACACCGGCACCGCGTGATGTGACGCAGGAAATCGTGACCCAGCCCGATATTGCGATGCGCTCCTTCGATTAATCCAGGAACATCCGCTACGGTCGCGCGCGTGTACTCGTCCAGCTCCACCACCCCCACGCTCGGCCGCAGCGTCGTAAATGGATACGGCGCCACCTTCGGATGCGCGGCGGAGAGTTTGCCGAGCAGCGTCGATTTTCCCGCATTCGGATAGCCGACGAGCGCCGCATCCGCAATCGTGCGCAGCTCGAGAAGGAAATGCCCCTTTTCGCCTTCTCCGCCCTCGGTGTATTGCACCGGAGCGCGGTTGCGTGCGCTTTTGAAGTGCACATTACCTTTCCCGCCACGCCCACCGGCGCAGAGCACAAACTCCTCACCGTCACGGGTGAGATCGGCGATTGGTTGCCCGGGCTCATGTGGCCTGGGGCTCTTATCGGCCGCATAGGACTCAATTTCTTCTTCCTCTCGCGGTGCTGGAGCCTCGGCGCGATAAACAATTGTGCCGATCGGCACGTTCACAATCTTCGCCGGCGCTCCGCGGCCGTGCATCTTCTTGCCCATTCCGTGCCCGCCGGACTTAGCCTTGAGGATCGGCTCATAGAAGAGGTTCGTGAGATTGTCGGTGTGCACATCCGCGCGCAGGACTACATCGCCGCCGCGGCCGCCGTCACCGCCGTCGGGGCCACCGCGCGGCACGAACTTCTCGCGACGGAAACTGACACAACCGCGCCCGCCGCGACCGGCTTGCGCGAAAACTTTGATGCGATCGACAAACATGAGCTCCGCGGGCTTCAGCGAAGGTGCCACGCCTTCTAGCGACGGTCTATGACCCTCGAGGCATGGGATCACCAGTGCGGGCTCGGCGATACACCGGCCCGCTATAGGAGTTTCTCGTAAAGCGCTTTCGTCTCCGCCGCGACCGCGGCCCAGCTGAACTTCTCCTCCGCGCGCTTTCTGCCTGCGCGCCCGAATTGCTCTCGCAATTGCGGATTCGCCATCAACTCGTTCACGCGTTTCGCCAGATCGCGCGCAAAACGCTCCGGTTCCTTCGGTTCATATGGGCTCTCCGTCATCTGGTCGAGCGGCACGAGAAACCCGGTCTCGCCGTGCACCACCACCTCCTTGATTCCGCCCACGGCGCTCGCCACTACAGCCGTTTCGCATGCCATTGCTTCCAGATTGATGATGCCAAACGGCTCATAGATCGACGGGCAACAAAAGACCGCCGCGTGGGAGTAAAGCTGGATCACAGTCGACTTATCGACCATCTCCTGGATCCAGATCCCCCCCGGCCGTTGCCTGCTTGCTCGCGCCACCGCCTCTTCCATTTCCCGCGCGATCTCGGGGGTGTCGGGAGCACCGGCGCAGAGCACGACCTGAAATCCCGGGGCCATATGTTCAATCGCGCGCACGAGATGAATGATGCCTTTTTGCCGCGTGATCCGTCCGACAAACAGCAGGTAGGGTTGGGCGCGATCGATCCCGTAGCGTTCCAGCGCGCTAAACGACTCCACTTTGCGATACTCCTCCAGATCGATCCCGTTATGGACAACGTGCAGCCGCTCTGGCGCGACCTGGAAGAGCCGCTCAATGTCGTGTCTTGTCTCGCCCGAGACAGCAATCACCGCATCTGCCATTTCCAAAGCCGTCTTTTCCAGCCAGACGGTGAAGTCATAACCGCCGCCGAGTTGCTCCCGTTTCCAAGGCCGCAACGGTTCCAGAGAGTGGACCGTGATCACCAGTGGCAGACCGTAGTTCATCTTCGCCAGGATCCCGCCGAAGTGACTGTACCAGGTGTGGCAATGCACCACGTCGGCCTCGATCTTCGCCGTGTTAAAGGCGGTGCAGCGTTGCACCGCGCCAAAAACGGAACGGAGCGGCTTTGGACAAGTCAACGCGCTGGTATCGAGTTCGAAACCGATCACGCGCAGATTCCCTTCTTCCACTCGTTGTTCCCCAAAACAGCGCACCTCAACCGGTATGGTCTTTGCCAGCTCGCGCGAAAGATAATTAACGTGCACACCCGCGCCGCCATAAACGTGCGGCGGATATTCGTTCGTCAGGAGGAGCGCCTTCATTGTAGCCGCTGCCCTGCGGGCGGCGCGGTTCGCGCATTAATTCGCACCTCTCACGCTTCGCCCAGCGAAGCGCCTACATCAATCTTTCACCTTCAGAAGCAGGACCGGAACATCCACGCTGTGGCGCACCTTGTCCGCCGTGCTCCCGTAAAGCAGGTCGCTGATAAAACGGTGCCCGTGCGTGCTCATCGCGATCAGTTCCACCGCGGAGCTGCGCGCCAGCTTGATGATTTCCGTCGACGGTTCCCCCATCGCGAGGACTGAGTTGACCTCAAAGCCCTCGGCCTGCAATTCCCGCTCAAGGCTGGCAAGGTACTCTCTGTCCTGCTTCATCTCTTCGCTTTCCTGAAGCTTCAACTGCTCATAGTTACGCGCCGCCCAGCCATCAGCCACGTGGACCAACATCAGTTTCGCCTTTGTGAGCCGCGCCAGCGGTCGAATATGCCGGAGGATGGTTTGATCCGTCTCACGGTTTTCCACCGGAACGAGGATGCTCTTATACATGGCAATGGTGCTATGCTAACCAGCCACGGAAGGTTTGGACAAGCAGCCAGGCGTTGAGCGAAGCGATCACCACTGCCACCACCCAGGCGAGGACTTTAATCCAAAGCGGATTTGCAAACTCACCCATCTTCAGCCTGTCGCTTGTAAACATCACCAATGGGAAGACAGCAAAGCTGAGTTGCAGGCTCAGGATCACCTGGCTCAGCACGAGCAGCTTCGCCGTGCCGCTTTCGCCGGAGATCACCGTCACAACTACCGCTGGGATGATGGCAATCAAGCGTGTGAGCAGCCGGCGCAGCCATGGTTTGAGACGAATGTTGAGAAATCCTTCCATCACGATCTGTCCTGCAAGCGTGCCGGTAAGGGTAGAGTTTTGGCCCGAAGCCAAGAGCGCGATGGCGAAGAGAGTGCTCGCGCCGGTGACCCCAAGCAGCGGCGTCAGGAGTTTGTAGGCGTCCCCGATCTCGGCCACCTCGCTGTGGCCGCTGCGATAAAACGTTGCCGCGGAGACGATCAAAATCGCGGCGTTGATGAAGAGAGCGAACATGAGCGCGAAGGTGGAATCGATGGTCGCGAACTTGATCGCTTCGCGCTTGCCGCGCGCGTTAAGCTCGTAAAGGCGCGTCTGCACAATCGAAGAATGCAGGTAGAGATTGTGGGGCATCACGGTCGCGCCGAGGATTCCGATCGCGATGTAGAGCATCTCCGGGTTGACCACGATTTGGGGCGACGGAATAAAGCCTTTCGCGATCCCAATCAGGTCCGGCCGGGAGAAGATAATCTCCAACCCGAAGCAAATGCCGATCGTGCCCACGAGCGCGATCACGAGCGCCTCGGTGTAACGAAAGCCTTTATTTTGCAGGAGCAGGATAACCAGGACATCGAGGGCTGTTATGCAGACGCCCCAGATAAGCGGAATGCCAAAAAGCAGATTGAACGCAATCGCGGAACCGATTACCTCCGCGAGATCACAGGCGGCGATAGCCAGTTCGCAGACGATCCAAAGGCAGAACGAAACCGGCTTGCTGTAGTGGTCCCGGCAGGCCTGGGCGAGGTCGCGGCCGGTCGCGATTCCGAGTTTCAGCGAAAGGCTCTGGAGCAGGATGGCCATGAAGTTCGAAATCATGATGACCGAGAGCAGCGTGTAATTGTACTTGGACCCGCCGGCCAGATCGGTAGCCCAATTGCCCGGATCCATGTAGCCGACCGCGACGAGGAAACCGGGCCCGGCGAATGCGAGGATCTTGCGGTAGAAACTCGCGGGATGAGGGACCACGAGGCTGCGGTGGACCTCCGAAAGGCTGCGCAACTGAGGCTGGGATCGCCACCCGGTCGTGCCGTACATAGCCTCGTCCTCGGAGGAATTAGTCATGGCTAATTTATCTTTTGCGACCTATCAATGTGTCAATGGGAAATTTCTTTTCGATTGACCAAGCCTCTCCTCCTGCCCTACTGATACTCTGCTCGTGTCCGCTCGAAGTCCTGCGCCACGCAACTCCGCCGCCGTCGAGGATTACCTGGAACGTATCCTCGAGCTGATCAATACGAAGGGCTACGCCCGTGTCGTGGACATCGCTATGAGCTTGAAAATTTCACAGGCGAGCGTGACCAACATGGTGCAGCGACTCGACGGGGAAGGCTTGCTCAAGTACGAGAAGTATCGCGGCCTCGTCCTCACCACCGCCGGTGAAACGTTGGCCCGTAACATCGCGCGGCGCCACCAGCTCCTCGAGGATTTCTTGCAACTCCTGGGTTTGGACCAGCGCGTGATCGACCATGACGTGGAAGGAATGGAGCACCACATCAGCCCCGCCACCTTGCGCGCGATCGAAGCACTGACCGCGCAATTACGGCGGCGGCCGGCGTTATTGGCCAAACTTGCCGCTGACAGGCGCCTAGACATGCGCGGACATGCCGCTCCCGCTAGTCCGCTTCGTGCATTTCCAGAATCTCGCCCGGACGGCAGGTGATCGTCAGCTCAATCGGGCGACAGCAGACGCTGCAATCTTCTACCGACGATTGGCCGCCCTGCGACGTGTCCACAGTGAGAGGGAAAGATTCGCCGCAATGCGGACAGACCACCTCCGTCTCCACCATCAGCTCCATCCCAAACTCAGGCGGCGGCGTCCGACTTGCGCGTCTGTTCGGGTGAAGCGGTATCGCTCAGGTTCCGAAAATGCAGCTCTTCCACCCGGCGTCCGTCCGTTTTGGTTACCGTGACGAGATAGTTTTCGATCCGCACCTGCTCGCCCTGCCGCGGCAAGTGTCCAAGCAGATGGGTCACGTAACCGCCGATCGTGCTGACGTCCGCGCTCTCCAGCGTCAGATCAGCCATGTCCTGGAGCTCATACAAGCCGACCGCGCCTTCGAGGGTGAATTCATTTTCGTTGATCTCCCGGAATTCTTCCTTCTCCGCGTCAAACTCGTCCTGAATATCGCCCACCAACTCCTCGAGCACGTTCTCCAGTGTCACCATCCCGACCGTGCCGCCGTATTCATCCACCACCACCGCGAGATGGGCATGTTTGCTCAGAAACAAATTCAGCAACTTCTCCAGCTGCATCATCTCCGGCACATTCAAAACATCGCGCCGGATCCGCATCAGATCCGGCTGCGGGTCGCGCATCATCGGGACCAGCTCCTTGATGTGGACCAGTCCAATGGTGTTATCGAGGTGTCCGCGACAGAGGGGAAAACGCGTGTGTCGCGATTCGAGCGCTTTCTTCACGTTTTGCTCGAAACTTTCCTCCAAATCCAGCGACACGACTTCGCCGCGCGGCGTCATGATGTCGCGCACAACCCGCCGCCGCATGTCGAGCGCGTTGACCAGAATGTCCCGACCCAGGGTCGAGACTTCATCGGACTTCTCGCTCTCATCAAGAATCAGACGCAGCTCCTCTTCGCTGTGCGAAAGCTCGCTCTCCGTCGCCGGCTCGAGACGAAGGATGTTCTTCAGCACCCAGTTCGAGGAGGCGTTCAAAAACCAGATCGCCGGTTTGAAAATCGCATAGAAGAATCGCAGCGGCGCGCTCACCCACAAGGTGGTCGGCAGAGGTTTGCGAATCGCGAGAATCTTCGGCGCCTGCTCGCCAATCACGATGTGCAGGAAGGTAATGAGCGAGAACGCGATCGTGAAAGAGATCGAGGTAATAACCGCGGGCGACTGAATGTTCACGAAGGCAAAGGCCGGCTGAAGCATCTGCGCCAGGAACGGCTCCCCCACCCATCCCAGACCGAGACTCGCGAGCGTGATCCCCAGCTGACACGCCGAGAGATACGCGTCCAGATTGCTCGTCACATGCTGGCCTACTGCGGCGCGTTTGTTTCCCTCCGCCGCCAGCGTCTCCAGCTGGCTGCTCCGGATTTTCACGAGCGCGAACTCGGCCGCGACAAAGAAGCCGTTCAGGAAAACAAGCAGACCAATGACGCCGAGCTTTGAGAAAAGCAGACCAGGGGAATCCCAGCTTTGCGCCGGGCCTGCGGCCAGCAGCCAGCTCGTTCCAACAACAGAAGATGAAATACTCATCAAGCGGATGCGCGTCCGCGCACCCGAAACCCGCCCGCGAAAAGTTTCGCGGCTACCAACTCGACTTCGTCACGCCTGGGATCAACCCGGCGGAAGCCAGCTCGCGGAACACCAGACGCGAAACCTTGAACCGCCGGATAAACGCGCGCCGGCGCCCGCTTACCTCGCACCGATTCACCACGCGAGAGGGGCTCGCGTCCCGCGGCAATTGTGACAGACCTGCATAGTCTTTCTTGGCCTTCAGCTCGGCACGAAGGGCGGCGTACTTTTTTACCGTCGCCCGCTTGCGCTCGTTACGATTTAACCAGGAAGTCTTCGCCATAAAATGGAACGCGGAAGCTAGCGGCAAACCCGTTTTCTGCAACTGTTTTCTGCCCGAGCAGGCCGGTGTAAACGATGTAACTCTTCCGCATCTCATGTTCCCGCTCCACACCAAGACGTTTCCCCCGACCTCCGCTGAGCTGGCCCAATTGCTGAACCAAAGCCTCAGCCGGGTCTTTTTCGTTAACCAGGATCCGGTCAGCCTCCGGGGAGACTTCTACCCTGAGCTGGAGCTGCTCGACATCAATCTGGACCGCGCCAAGCTGCGCCCAAAGCCGCCACGCCCGCCGGCTGTGAGTGGCGCACGAACTGCGGCGCTGCAAGTGCGGGAGCTGCGCCTCAAGGGCTCGCAGCTAACCATCGGCCCCGCAAACGCGGACCTGCGTTTGCGCGCGCGCGACGTTCGTCTCGATCAGGCTCGCGACAGCGCCGAGGAGATCGTGCTCGTGCTGCAGAGTGCAGCCCAGGGCGAGGTCGAGCTTAGCACGAGAAAGTCTGAGCTGGAGGCAGCCATCGCCGCCCTCGCCAGCCACGAAGCCGGCAAACAGGGTGTCACGATTGAGGATGTCAGCGTCACGCTTCGGGATCGCGGGCCGCGGAGCGTCAGCGGCGAAGTGCAACTCAAAGCGCGAAAGCTCTTCTTTAGCACCGTGATTCGCATTGCCGGCAATCTCGACCTGGACGAACAACTCAACGCCACCGTCTCCGGCCTCACGTGCAAAGGCGATGGCGCGATCGGCACGCTCGCCTGCGGCGTCCTTTCCCCGCACCTGCAAAAGCTCAACGGCCGTACCTTCCCGCTGATGGCCTTGCCTTTGGGCGACGTTCGGCTGCGCGACGTCCGCATCTCGGCCGCTGACGTCATCACTATAAGCGCCGAGTTCGGTGCTTAGCGGCACACTTCAGTCGGTCATCCCGAGCCGGCGAAGCGCAGCGAGAGTCTGCACTGAGCGAAGTCGAATGTGGATCTCCCGCCGGATAACAGATCACACAGACTGCTGCTGGCGCCGGTGCGAAGCAGCGTGAGATGTTTCGCCGTCTGCGCGGCTCAACATGACAAGCCACGTCTTAAAAGTATGCTGCCGTCTTCCGCGGGATTTCGCCAAACATGATTATCAAAATCGGTTTCGACATTCAATTCGAGCTGCTCGGCGCGACGCCAATGATCCTGATGCTTTACGTCCATCCTTCGCGGCAAAAGGATCTGCTCTCCCCGGAAAGGGTCGTGGCCGAGCCGGATGTTCCACTGCACGATTTCATCGATCTTTACGGCAACCGCTGCGCGCGGCTCGTCGCGCCCGCCGGCAACATCCGGTTGTCGCTCGAAACGATGATCCAGGACAGCGGTCTGCCCGATGCGCAAGCGCCAAGCGCGAGGCAGGCCAGAATCGAGGAGTTGCCCGACGAGGTCCTGCCCTTCCTGCTGACCAGCCGTTACTGCGAAGTGGATAAATTATCAGACATCGCGTGGAAGCTCTTCGGTTCCACTGAACCCGGCTGGCCGCGGGCGCAGGCCATCTGCGATTGGGTGCACAATCACATCACTTTCGGGTATCACTTCGCCGATCCGACCAAATCCGCCTTCGATGTTTACAACGACGGGCGCGGGGTCTGCCGCGATTTCAGTCACCTCGCGCTCACCTTCATGCGCTGCATGAACATTCCGGCGCGCTACGTCACCGGATACATGGGCGATATCGGCGTGCCGCTCGTGCTGCCGATGGATTTCAGCGGCTGGTTCGAAGCGTATCTCGGCGGCCGTTGGTATGCTTTCGACGCGCGGCATAACGTGCCGCGCATCGGCCGTATCGTTATGGCCGTTGGGCGCGATGCCGCAGATGTGGCGCTGACCACGAACTTCGGCCGCGCCATGCTAAACAAATTCTTCGTGATCAGCGACGAGCTGCCGGAATCCGCGACGTAGCCGTAGCGATGCCGTGGCGATGCGGGCGCGAGATGTGTCTAGTGTTGCCATCGTGTCGGCTCACCCTCTGAACTTTCCGAGTAGCGCGGCGGAAGGGTCTGGGGAGCGCACGGTTGTACCGTGCTGGTTTCGGCATTCTGCCGAAACGGACTTTTTTAGACGGTGGTCTGTCGTGAATGCGGTCGCGGCAGGGAAGTTCGTGATCGCAGAATGCGATCACCAGCACAGTAGAACTGTGCGCTCCCCAGACGCCTCGCTTGCACGCTTAACAGATCTGCGGGGGGCGTGAGAGAGTGCGTGGATTCCGTTGTAGCGAAATCCGCCTCCCCGCTTCGCACAGCGAAGCGACTACAGCTACTCCTCCCGCAACGCGACCATGGGATCGACGCGAGTCGCTCGTCGCGCCGGGAAAAAGCACGCGAGCAACGCGACCGCGCTGAGTGAGACGATCGCCGTAATCAGCGCCGCGACGTCAACCGCGCCGACGCCGTAGAGCACGCTGGCCAGCGCGCGCCCGGTGGCGAGCGCGCCGATCAGCCCGAGAAACAAGCCGATCCCGATCAGCGCTGCCCCTTGCCCGAGCACAAGGCGGAATACATCCGCGCGGCCGGCGCCCAGCGCGAGCCGGATCCCCAGTTCGCGTGTGCGTTGCGTCACGCTCAGCGCCATCACGCCATACAGGCCGATGCTCGCCAGCAACAGCGCTAGCCCGGCAAAAGTCCCGAGCAAGGTCATCGTCAATCGGCGCGTCGCCAGGCTGGAACCAATGTTCTCCTCCATGGTCGAGATCGAGCCGATCGGCAGAGTCGGGTCGATCGCCTGCACCTCGCGGCGAACGGCGCCGGCGAGCGCTTTCGGATCGCCGCCGTGGACGCGCAGCATCAGCGTGTTGCTGCTCGCCACGTTTTGCTCGTGCGAAAAATACATGTGCACAAAGCCGAGCTTCTCGACGTTGTCTTCGCCGGGCGCTTCATTTCGCGTCCGGCCGACAACGCCCACGATCGTCAGCGGTGGGCCCTTCGGTTCGGCGCTCGGGCCATCTTCATTGCGCTGGTTGTCGTCGATGTTCAGGCCAATCGGATCGCGTCCGGGGAAGTAACGTTCCGCGAATGTTTGGTCGATAATGACCGAGCGGGAGCGCTCTTTGTCCGGCGTCTCCTGCGGGCCAAACGCACGCCCGCGGATGATCGGCATCTTCATGACTTTGAAGTAATCGGGCGAGACGATGTTGATCTCCGCCGACGGCTCCTTCCCCGGGTCGTCCTTCGGCGTGCCCGTGATGTGGAAGTAGCTGTCCCATTCGGTGTCATCGAATGGGATGTTGACGCCGATGGCAGCCGCGTCGACGCCCGGCAGGACACGCACGCGATCGAGCAGTCGATTGTAGAAGCTGCGGATCTTCTCTTCGTCGAAGACCTGGTTTCCCTTCTCGTCGACCTTGTCGTAGCCGGCCTTGGGCAGATCGATCACCGCGAGGAAGATGTTGTGCGGATCGAAGTTGAGCGGTGCGTTTTGCGCGCGCCAGAAGCTCTTCAAGGTCAGCCCGGCCGCGGCCAGGAGCACGACCGCGAGCGCGACCTGTGTAACAACGAGCGCAGAGCGCGCACGCTGCCGCACCGCGCCGCCGCTGCCGCCACGCGTCCCGGCTTCATGGAGAACAATGGAAAGCTCGGCCGTGTTTGAGATTCGCCACGCCGGCCACACGCCCGCGAGGATACCGGCCGCCAGCGCGATCACGCCGGTGAAGAGCAAGGCAGTCGTGTCGATCCGCGTTTCCTTGAAACGCGGGATGTTTTGCGGCGAGAGGGCGATGATCGTGTCGAGGCTCCAAATTGCGAGTATCACGCCGGCGGCCGCGCCGAAGACTGCGAGCACCGTGCTTTCAGTCAGAAGCTGACGGGCGAGCGACCAGCGGCTCGCACCTAACGCGGCACGCACCGCCAGTTCCTTCAGCCGGGCGAGAGCGCGCGCGAGCTGCAGGTTAGCGACGTTGGCGCAGGCGATCAGAAGAACACAGGCAACCGCGGCGAGGAGAAGGTTCAGGTTGTGCCGATATTCGCCGACGGCCGCTTCGAGGAGAAGCTGCATGCTGACGCGGCGGGTCGTGTTGGTGTCGGGATATTGCTTCTCGAGCGCGGCCGCAATCGTGTCGAGGTCCGCGTTCGCCTGTGCCATCGAGCCGCCGGGCTTCAGCCGACCGAGCGCACTGAAGCCGGGATGGTTGCCGCGGCGCACGAGGTTGTCGTCTTTCCGGAGATCCGCCAGCGGCACCCAAATCTGGGAGAGGCGCGGGAACTTCACGGACTCGGGCAAAACGCCGATGATCTCGCGCTGCACGCCATCGACTACAACTTGCTGGCCGAGGACGCTCGGCGATCTCCCGAAGCGGGTGCGCCAGACGTTTTCCCCGATCAGGACAACCGGTGCGCTCCCGGGCTGATCGTCGGCTTCGGTGAGATCGCGCCCGATGAGCGGTTTCAGGCCGAGGATGGAGAGATAGCTGTAAGTCACGCGCGCGCCGCTGACGCGATCGGGCGCGGCGTCTCCACCTTGCGTCGCGAAGTTGAACGATTCGCGCCTGACGAGGGCCAGGTCGGTGAAGCTGTGCTGACCTTCGCGCCAATCGAGGTAATTCGGATAACTAACCGAGCCGTTCGGGAAAGTGGAAGTGCGCTCGCGCAGGATGACAAGTCGCTCGGGCTCCGGATAGGGCAGTGGTCGCAACAGGACCGCGTTGATCACGCTGAAAATCGCGGTGTTCGCGCCAATGCCGAGGCCGAGCGCGAAAATAGCGATCAAAGTAAAGGACGGTTTTTGGATGAGTTGTCGCAGTGCGTAGCGGAGGTCGTTCATGGTTTTTTTGCGCCCGCGGCGCGTGAGCTTTCATTCATGTCGCAGCGTTTCTACTGGGTTGACGCGCGTGGCTCGGCGCGCAGGTAACAAGCTGGCGAGGACAGCGGTGGCGGTAAGCAGCAAACACGCGCTGCCGTAACTCGCTAAATCGATCCCGCTCATGCCATAGAGTGACGCTTCCAGGACGCGGGAAACAACCAGGGCGCCTCCTAGTCCAAGCACCGTGCCAACCGCCACCGCGCGCATGCTTTCCGTCAGCATCAGCCGCAAAACCGCTCCCCGGGTCGCACCAAGCGCGATGCGAATTCCGATCTCGCGCGTGCGTTGCGTCACGCGATAAGCGATGACCCCATAAAGCCCGGTGGCGGCGAGCACGAGGGCGACGATCGAGAAGAAGCCGAGCAGCCATGCACGCAGACGCGGCTGCCAAAGCGAGTTTGCGACCTCCTCGCGCAGCGAAGCAAAGTTGAACACGCCGACCTCCGGCTCGATCGCAGACACCTCGCGCCGAATCGCCGGGATGAAGCTCATCGGCTCGACGCCCGGCTGCGCCCGGACGAGAAAGTGCATCTGTTTCCAGGCCAGTTGCGTGCTCGGATTGTAAAGATCGGGTCCGGCGTCGCGGTCCAGTGCCTGATGACGCACATCGCCGACGAGTCCCACAACCACCATCCAGTCCGGCTCGTCTCCCGGATCGGGTTTGCCGAACATCAGCCGTTTGCCGAGCACCTCCTGTCCGGGCCACAGCCGCTGCGCGAGGCTTTCGCTGACGATGCAAACTCTCGGAGCATCGAGCGTATCCGCCTCGTTGAAAGCGCGTCCGCGTCGCACAGGGATGTGTAAGGCGCGGAAGTAATCGGCGCTGACCGTCTGAAAGTTGACGCGCGGATTGGCGGCTTGTTCGTCCAGCGTCTGCCCTTCGGCCATCGGTTGCTGTCGATTCCATGGCCGCTGCGGGTGAAAAGGCGGGCTATTGTTCGCCGCCGTCGCTGCGACCCCGGGAATCTGCGCGATCCGCTCGATCAACCGAAGAAAACGGTCCACCCGCACCTGCGCCGACTCGTTTCCGCGGTAGGTCGGATTTACCTCCATCAACAGCACCTGGCGCGGATCGAATCCAGGATTGACTTCGTTCAAGTGCATCATGCTGCGTAGCACGAGGCTCGCGCCCACCAGCAGCACGATCGAAACAGCAACTTGCGCCGCAGTAAGGATGTTGCGCGCGCGGCTGCTCGCCGCAGTGGCTCCCGTATTGCCTGCGCCGGCACGCTTCAGAGCCTCGGTCACATCAACCTGCGTCGCACGCAGGGCCGGCAGCAAACCCGCCAGGAGCCCAGTGGCGCACGAAACAACAACACTGAACGCGAGCACCTGCGGATTGACGTCAATTCGAATCCAGAACGGCAACTCGACCGGAATCGACGCAGCGACCATTTCCGCGAGCCAGAAGGCGAGAACGATTCCAGCGAGACTGCCGAGGAGCGCAAGGAGCGCGCTTTCCGTCAACAGTTGTGCGGCCAGCCGCGCGGGAGTCGCGCCGAGCGCGGAGCGCACGAGCAACTCGCGCTCACGCGAGCTAGTACGCGCGAGCAGCAGTTGGCCCACATTCGCGCACGCGATCACGAGCACACCACCGCACGCAACAAGCAGGACCAACAACGAGCCGCGCACGTCGCCGGTGGTGTGTTGCCGCAGGGGAACCACGGCCGCGCCGATTTCCTTGTTCGTGTCGGGATATTGCAGCGCGAGCCGCTCGGCGACGAGCGCCATTTCCGCCTGCGCCTGATACAGCGTGACGCCGCTCTTCAACCGGCCGATGGCCTGATCCGCTCGCCAGGACCGGTTGTCGTTCATCCCGGCACCGCGTAGCCAATCCCCGAAAACAGAGGCCATTGGAACCCAGAGATCGGTCTGCGAAGGAAACCGAAAACCCGCCGGCATCACGCCTACGATCGTGCGCGGAGCGCCGTCGAGGCGAACATCGCGGCCGATGATAGACGGGTTGCCGCCGAATGATCTCTTCCAAAGCCGCTCACTGATGAGCATGACTTTCGGCGCGCCTTTCTCGTCATCAGCGGCCGTGAGGTTGCGGCCCAACATTGGCTGCACACCGAGGAGATTGAAGAGATTCGCAGTCGTGAAGGTCGTCTTGAGCGTCTCGGTTGTGCCGCCGCTGGGCTCGAGATTCCCGTTCCAGCGCAGATTGAAAAAAGCGAGATCGGAGAAGCTGCTCGCCTGCTTTTTCCAATCCAGGAAATCAAGGTAATTTACGCCGAGATCGCTTCCGGAGCGCGTACTGCGCGATTGCAACATCACGAGCTTATCCGGATTGGCGTACGGCAGCAGGCGCAGGAGGAACGCGTAGATGACGCCGAACATCGCGGTGGTGGCGCCAATGCCGAGAGCAAGCGCGAGAATAGCGACAGCGGTGAAGCCCGGCGATTTCAGGAGTTGGCGAAGCGCGTAACGAAGATCGTTTAACATTTGATGGTTCTCTATTTGCGGATGTGAACACTTCCCGCGGTGGTCCGCAGAACGAGGACTGGCCCGCCTCCGTTTATGTCGCCCTTCAGCTGAGTGGGTTTCGTGCGGGCTTTCGCTGCGATAACGAATTCACTCGTAATTCCACCGGCGGTGCAGGCGGCATCGATCGTGACAGCGACCGATTCGGCTAACCTGAGATCGATGTCCCCCGCGTTCGCTGTGATCTTGCAATTCGAGCGCGGTGATTTGGAAAGGTGGACCTTTACGGAACCGCCAGTGGCGGTCGCATCGATCGCTTCCGTCGCCTCTTCGATCGAGACGCTTCCGCCTTCCGTGGTCGCCACGACGCGACCGTTCACATGGCCAATTGTGCTAGAGCCTCCCTCACATCGGGCCTCGAGGTCGGCGCCGACGTTGCCGATTGTTAAGCTGCCGCCGTGGCTCTTCGCCGTAACCGAACCGCTCACGTTCCCTAGCTTCAAACTCCCGCCGAAGGTTGACGCGTTGACCGTTCCATCGACGTCGCCCACCACGGCGCTGCCGCCCGTGCGCAAATCCAAGTTAAACTTACGCGGCACGTGGACCCGAAAATCGAGACGGACCTTAGCGCGGTTCGTGTGATTCCCGTCCGCAAACTTCACGGTGACCTTTACGGTATTGTCGGTTTGCAGCATCTCGATCGAGAGCTTGTCGTAAAGGGCCTCGACCTCCTCCGCGGTCTCGACCTTGAAGTAGGATTTGAATTCGACCCGGACAGACTCGTAGTCGCCGGTCACGACCTCACCGTGGCCCAGGTCCGCGTCGAAACTCAGCAGCCCGCCCGGTTTGACGACAAATTTCTTCTCGGGCTGGCCGCGCGTGGCGGGCCGCCAGTCAATCGCTTTGAGAAGCGAAAAATTCGCTGCGATTCCCCAAGCGAAAGCGAACAAGAGGATGAGCTTGAATTTGCGCGGTAATTTTTTCATTCGGTGCGGCCATGGGGCTGATCTTTGTCGCGCGGCGCGCGGGAAGCCACGTGGCGAGCAACCCCGCTAGCGCGAGCACAATCGGCGCGATCGTGAACGCCAGCGGATCGAGCGAACTCACTTCGTAAAGTATGCTGCCAACAAGTTTCCCGGTCGCGATGGCGAAGAGCAATCCCAGTCCGATCCCGAACGCGAGCATGGCCGCGCCTTCGCGCAGAATCATTCTATGCACGGTCGCGCGTTGGGCACCGAGAGCCATGCGTATGCCAATTTCACGCGTGCGCCGCGCGATTGAGTAAGCCTTCACGCCGTAGAGGCCGACCACGGAAAGCCCAAGGGCGAGTCCGCCAAAAACGGAACACAAGGCCGCGGCGGCGCGGACGAGCCAAATTTCGAAGTTGCTGTCAAGATGCTGCGCGAAACTCTTGATCGAGAGGACGGGCAGCAAAGGGTCCATGGCGTGCACGGTTCGGCGCAGCAGGTCGGGCGCAATCGCTTCGTGCGCCCCGGCGAACGACCGCATTTTCACGAAGAAGAAAGCGTTGCTTTGAAAACCGCGCGCGAATGGCAGGTAGATGGCGCCACCGGTTCGCTCCTCAAAGACCCGGTCGCGCGTTGCCGGGACGATCCCAATGACCTCCACGCTCTCGCCTGGCTTGATGTCGCCCTCTTGCTTCGCGTCACTCAAAGCGTCACCGGCAAATTGCAGGCGCTGACCGAGGGCGTCGTCATCGGGCCAGAGTTGTTTCGCGAGCGCTTCGTCGATGATCGCCACCGCGGGACCGCCCGCCTGGGTCGCTTCGGCAACGGTGAAAGCGCGACCGCGCAGGAGCGGGAGACCAACGGTGTTGAAGTAATCGGCGCCGACACGCAACCATTTCGGTCGAAACGCGAGTCCTTCGGCCGCGGTGGCGGGCTGTGCACCGGGCGGCGGTTGCACTCCGGCGCGCTGCACCTTCTTGCTTGGCGAAATCATTCCAAACGGAACCGTCGCCGTGATGCTGGCCCTCTCGACGCCGGGCAGCGCGGCCAATCTCTCCTCGAGAACGCGGTAAAGTTCGCGCGTGCGTGGCCGATCGAACCCGCCGAGGCTGGCATCGACTTCGACGAGAAAACTACGCTCGGTTTGCAATCCCGTGTCCACCGAGCCGGCCTTGCCGGCGCCGCGAATGAAGAGGAGCGCCGCGGTGAGCAAAGCAAGCGAGCACGCGATTTGCACGGTCACGAGCGGATTGCGCGGCAGAAATTTCCAGCGGCGGCGAACGACGTCTTCGCCTGCGTTTTCTTTCAAGTCGGCGAGGCTGGTCCCGTTCGAAAGCTTGAGCGCCGGACCGAGCGCGAAGGCCAGCGTGGCCAGAACACAAAAGCCCAGGGTGGCCGCCACCAGCACCGGATTCGGTCCGCCCTGCCAAACCACGTTGAACGGAAGCAACGAACTGACTGACGCGATTAGCACGTCGGACATCCAGACGCCAAGCAAGAGTCCCATCGCCCCACCGAACAAGGCGAGGAGCAGCCCTTCCGTTAAGAGCTGCCGCACGATTCTTCCCCGGCTGCCGCCCAAAGCCAGCCGGATCGCGATTTCTTTACGGCGCGCAATCCCGCGGGCCAGCAGCATGGCAGCGAGATTGAGGCAGGCGATCACCAGAACCACCCCGGCCAGCGCCAGGAATAACGTCCCGACTGTGCCCAGCGCCGCTTCATCGTCGGAAGGGCTGGCGGAATTATCGAAACGAGGGACTGGCGCGGTGATGAACGTCTGATCCTTTTGTTCCACTGGGAATGCCTGCTCCAGGTTTGCGGCGAGTCCTTTCAAGGAAGGCTCGGCGGCCGCGGCGGTCAGGCCCGGCTTGAGCCGGCCGGTCACCAGCAATTGCCTGCCCCCGCGATCTCCGAACGATCCGCGGTCCTGGGCCCAGAAGTCATTGGCAATCCGGCCATACATGCTGAGTGGTACCCAAACTTCGGCGCCGAAAACGTGCATCGTACCCGTGAATCCCTTCGGCATAATCCCGACGATTGTGAACCGGCTGCCGTTGATCACGATTTCCGAGCCGAGTACTGCCGCGTCGCCTCCCCGTTTTTGCCAAAGGCTGTCGCTGACAATCGCCACGGGAGCGCTGCGGCCGGGCACTTCTTCTTCCGGCAGAAAGGCGCGCCCATGAACGGGAGCGACGCCGAGGACGGAGAAGTAATTCGATGAAACAATCGCGGCGAACGTGCGGCGCGTGCTTCCTTTTTCACCGATGCCGACCATGGCGAGATTGTGCGCCATGGTGTCGGAGAAAACGGTGTTCTGCTCCTTGATGTCGCGATAGGTCGGGTAAGAAAAAGAGCGGAAAGTCTTCGGGTTTTTCTTGTCCTGCGAATAGACCTGCACCAGTTCGCCCGGATTTGGATATCCGGGGGACTGGAAGAGCAGCGTGTGCACGAGACTGAAGACGGCGGCATTCGCGCCGATGCCGAGAGCAAGCACGGTCACCGCCGCGACCGTAAAGCCGGGAGTTTTTCGGAGTTGGCGGAAGGCGAATTTGAAGTCGCTCATACCAAATGAGCCGCGGGCGCGGAGGGTTGTGGGGAGCGCGGGCTACGAGCCTGCAGTTTCCGGCAGCCTGCCGGAAACACTCTGTGCATGCGCAACGTGCAGGGCGGGCCATCTCGGCGAACACGTTCGGAAGGTGAAAATTCGATCGTACGGCACGCTCTCGATGTTCGCGGCAGGCTGCCGCGAACGGCGGGCTGGCAGCCCGCGCTCCCCAGACGCAGACGTCTACGCACACTGCTCGATTTCATCTTATTCGGCCCGCAAAGCTTGCAGCGGGTTCACCAAGCTGGCGCGACGCGCCGGGATCAAACACGCCAGTAAAGCAACGGCCGCCAACGTCACCGCGGTCGCGCCGAGGAGTAGCGGGTTGTGCGGTGAGACTTGGTAGAGCTGCGCGGTGAGCAGACGCCCGACTGCAAACGTTGCCGCCAGACCCACACCCAGGCCGATGAAGACCGGCATCATTCCCTGCTGCACCACCATTCGCAGGACGTCCATGGTCTGCGCTCCCAGCGCCATGCGCACTCCGATCTCGCCGGTCCGTTGCTGGACGGTGTAAGCAACCGCGCCGTAGATTCCCACCACCGCCAGCAACAGGGCGATGGCGGCAAATCCGCCGAGCAGTGTCATGGTCAGGCGTTGCTGCCCGAGCGAATCCGCGATGATCTCGTCCATCGTGTTCGGCTGAATGATCGGCAGCCCGCTATCGATCTTGTTCAATGCTGCGCGAACAATTCCCGCTGTCGCCTCCGGTTTCGTCGCGCTGCGAGTTGTGACGACCATGAACGGGAAACTCCGCTGCGCCCAAGGCCGGTAGAATTCGATCTCGTTTTCCCGCGCGAGCTGCTGCGACCGGACGTCACCTACCACGCCCACGACTTCCGCCGCCAGACCTGTGCCGTTGTCGGTGCCGAAGAGAATCTGGCGCCCGAGCGGGCTCTCGTTGCCGTAGAGCTTCTTCGCCGTCGAGCGGCTGAGAATGACCACGAGCGGCTTGTCGAGTCCGTCTCGCTCATCGAAATCGCGACCGGCAAGAAGCGGGATACCCAGAGTGCGAAAAAAACCAGGCGTAGCGCTGCGGGTGAGCCCGAGCGGACGCTCATTCACGGCGGGCGGAGTCAAGTCGGCGCGCGCGTAAGGTGAGCGCGAATTGTTGCCCGTAAGCGGGGCGCTGTCGGCAATTGCCGCAGCCTCGATTCCCGGCGAGATCTGCAATTCCGTCAGCAGGCGCTCCGTGAAACGAACGCGCGCAGCGAAATCCGGATATTGGCTTGGGGGCAAACCAATTCCGCCGACCCAAATACGCTCCGATCGAAAGCCGGCGTCCTGCCCGCTCAGGCGCATGAAGCTCGAGATCAGCATCGCAGCCCAGGCGAGCAGCACGACTGAAAGACAAACCTGCGCGGCGACCAGGCCGCGGCGGAAGCGTTGCTGGCCGACGCTGCCGCTGACGGCGCGCCCACCGTCTTTCAGCCCGCCCACCAGATCGGCGCGCGAACTTTGCCATGCCGGATAAAGCCCCATCACGAGGCCAGTGAGCAGCGAGAGCGCGAGCGTGAATCCCAGCACCGGCCAATGCAAAGTGACGCCGCCTTCGAGTGGCAAATTCTGCCCGGCGAGCTTTGGCGCAAGCGAGACGGTCCAGAGCGCGAGGCAAAGCCCCATCACGCCGGCAAGCAAACTCACAAGCGTGCTCTCGATCACGAAGAGCCGGACGATTCCTCGGCGCGAAGCTCCCAGCGCCATCCGCAGCGCGATCTCGCGTCGCCGGCCGGTGAAGCGGACGAGCAGCAGATTGGCGACGTTGCTGCACGCGATCAGCAAGACGGCTGCGACCGCGGTGAGCAACGTAAGAAACGCCGGGCGAAGATTCCCGGTCACGTCTTCCGCAGCGGATACCAGAACCGTGGCCCAGGTGTTGTCAGCGGTGTCTGGCCGCTGCTGTTTGTAGCTTTGCTGCAGCGAAACCATCGCGGCCTGCGCCTGCTCTTTTGTCACGCCGGCCTTCAACCTGCCAATCGCG
>JBHENA010000004.1:36724-36944 GCA_046262275.1 Chthoniobacterales bacterium | reverse complement strand
AAAGCGCACCGGCTCCTGCTCTTCGGCGGCTACGGCGACAACGGTGAAATGAATGACACATGGTCGTGGAACGGAACGACCTGGACGGAATTGCATCCGGCCACGTCCCCCTCTCCTCGCACCTACCCGAGCATGTGCGCTGACCCAGCCGGAAATGCGGTTGTGCTTTTCGGCGGGTTTAACTTTTTCGCGGGAGGCGCCTTGAACGACACCTGGACAT
>JBHENA010000004.1:25569-36712 GCA_046262275.1 Chthoniobacterales bacterium | reverse complement strand
ACGGCAGCAACTGGACGCAGCAACTGCCGGTCACACCGCCGCCGCCGCGATACTTCGCTGGCCTCGCCCCGGACGCCACCGGGAACGTGGTTCTCTACGGCGGCTCTTTCGAGCTCCAATCGTTATCCGACACCTGGACGTGGGATGGCATGAACTGGACGTTGCGCTCTGCCAACTCGCCGCCCGGCCGCCGCTCGGCGATGAGCGTGGCTTACGATTCAGTCGCCAAGAAGGTTCTTCTTTTCGGCGGGCAACGTCCGTCCGGCGCGCTCTCGGTAGATTATCTGGACGACACCTGGACGTGGAACGGCGCGCAATGGGCAAGAGTGAATCTTGCGATCCCCCCGCCGCCGCGCAGTGAAATGGGATTCGCCTACGATGCGGCCCGGAAAAACATCGTGCTTTTCGGCGGCTGGACCGGACAGGAGAGCCTCGCGGACACGTGGATCTGGAACGGCAGCCGCTGGGCTGAGCGGCATCCGGACGTTTCGCCGCCGGAGCGCAGTCTGCCACAAATGGCATATGACGCAGAGCGTCAGGAAACGGTCTTGTTCGGCGGCTTCAGCAACGGCGCAATGCTCGGTGACACCTGGATTTGGAACGGCCAATCGTGGAGTTTGCGCACGCCGCCTCTTTCGCCACCGCCTCGTTACGGCGGGACAATGGCTTACGACGCGGTGAGCAAACGCATCGTTCTTTTCAGCGGGAACATCACCGGCACAGACGCAAATGACACCTGGACATGGGACGGGACCAGCTGGACACAACAACAGCCGGCCAACGCGCCCCCGGCGCGATACCGCGCCGCGCTGGCGTATCACTCCGCGGGCGGAAAGCTCGTCCTCTTCGGCGGCTTCGATAACGCTTTCAACCTGCTCAACGACACCTGGACGTGGGACGGCAATAACTGGACGGAGGAGCATCCGGCTAATTCACCAACCCCGCGCTACAGTGCGAGCGCGAGCGACGATCCCACTCTGGACGCCGTTCTCCTCTTCGGCGGGTCAAACGGCGAGCCGACAGCGGAAGGCGATTTCGCCGACACCTGGTTGTGGGACGGTTCAAATTGGACCAGGCAAAACGTTACTGCGCCGCCTGATCGGCGCTTCAGCGCGGGCATCGCGTTTGATGAAGCTCGCCGCAAAATCGTCATGTTCGGCGGCTCCAACATCAATAACGCAGGGTTGCGCGACACGTGGTTCTGGAAGCCAATCAGACCGCTGCCTGTGCGGCTCGTTAACATTTCGAGCCGCGCGCGTGTGCTGACCGATGAAGAGGTCTTGATCGGCGGCTTTATCATCACGGGTTTGGAACCGAAGAAGGTGATCGTCCGCGGGGTTGGACCTTCCATGCGGGTCAACGACAACCCGGTGGCCGGCCGGCTAAAGAATCCCGCGCTGGAGCTGCACAACGGCCGCGGCGTGACGGTTGCGGCGAACGATAATTGGAAGGACGCTCCGAATCGCGCCGAAATCAAAGCGAGCGGTCTGGCGCCGGGCGATGAACGTGAAGCAGCGATCCTGCTCAGCCTCCGGCCCGGCAGTTACACTGCGATCATGAAAGGGGTCGACACCACCGGTCTTGGCCTGGTTGAAGTCTACGACCTCGAGCCGGACAACCGCTCGCAGCTCGCGAATGTGTCCACCCGAGCCAAGGTGCTGACCAATGATGATGTGCTGATCGGCGGCGTCATCGCGCGCAGGGGCAACAGCAGCCGGGTTCTCTTCCGCGCGGTGGGTCCCTCGCTGCGGAAGAAAGGAGTTTTGGGGGCGCTGGAAAATCCGACGCTTGCGCTGCACGATGGTAATGGGGCGCTCATCACCAGCAACGATAACTGGAGAGATGCGCCGAATTCAGGCGAGATCCAGTTCAGCGGCCTGGCCCCGCTCAACCGGCGCGAATCGGCCATTCTAACGACTATTCGCCCAGGGAACTACACCGCGATTGTGCGCGGGAAAAACGAGACCACCGGTGTCGGATTAGTCGAGGCCTACAACCTCGGCAATCCGTAAACGAGCCGCAATGTAAGCCCCCGGCCTGCGGCTGTCGGGCGGGAGCGCGGGGGTCTTGTCAGCGCGTGAGGAAAGCGGCGCGAGGACGCACACGCACTCCAAAGCAGGCTGCGCCCGCAAAATCTTTCGCGCGTCAGGGCTTTCGAGTGCGGTGCGTCCTCGCACCGCTTTCCTCACGCGTGGCAGTCACCGCAGACCATTCCCCCTGGTCTCCCTTGCTTCGCGCTCAAGTCCCGGTTGCGAACTGCCAAAAATCTCTCGCTTCGTTTGAGGCTGGCGCGGGGCGAATAAAAGCAGGGCGGCCAGGAGAGCGCCCCTCCTTGAGCCCTTCCCGCCGCCTGGCGCTACTCGAGGTCGATCTCGCGGACGCGTTTCTGCACCCGGATAGCTTCCACTTGATTGCGAAGCTTGTCGGGAAGACCCGCCGTCACCGGGATCGCATCGAGCAGCAAAAAGGGCGACGAAATATCGGAAGTGGTGACGTTGAGATTCTCGACTCCGAGCATGCGGTAGATGAAGGGCTGCCGAACTTCGATGTCTTTCACGCGGTAAAGTTCGACGGTGCTGCTCGCCTTGCTGAAGACGCCTTGCGTGATTTTGAAGCGCTCGGTCGTGAGCTCGTAGATTTTGCTCCTGGTCTGCAGATAGCGCGCAAGCGCGAAGAAGATCGGCACGATCAGCCAGCAGAAGAGGCCGCAGAGAATGTAAAGGCCGAGATTCCTGCTTTGCGATGAAGTTCCTCGCCAGATTATTTCCTCGGGCATGCGCGCAGTTTTATCACCTCGCGCGGTAATCACAAGCGCGCGGCTTTATCGAGCCGCGATGTGCAGCTCTCAGCCGGTGAGTCGGGATGACAACGGCGCCATTCAAGAGTAAAAGCCGCGGATGCCGCGGATCACCCAGGCCTTCGTGCTCGGTGCCGGGATGGGATTGCGCCTCCGTCCGATGACGGAGTTCTCGCCGAAACCGCTCGTGCCGATCTTTCAAAAGCCGCTGATCACCTTCCCGCTCGACCATCTCCGCAGCATCGGGATCAACTCGTTCGTCATCAATACCCACCGGCTGCCGGAGCAGTTTGAGCTTGTTTTTGGCCATGGCGAATATGAGGGGCTCCCCGTAAAGCTCGCACATGAGCCGGTCCTGCTGGAAACGGGCGGCGGGATCAAGAATGCGGAGAGATGGCTCAGGCCTAACGAGCCGTTCGTCGTTTACAGCGGCGACATTCTCACCGACGTAAACCTGCAACCGCTGCTGGAGGAGCATTTCGCGAAGGGCAACGATGTCACGCTCGGGCTACGGGAAGGCGGTCTCGGGACAGACATGGCTTTCCGCGACGGCCGCGTTATCGATATCGCCGGCAAATACGGTCACGAGGGCAGTTGCGACTTTGCCGGTATCTCGATCTGGAATCCAGTGATCTTCGAACGGATCCCCCCGAAAAAGAAGATCTCCTTCATTCCAGTCCTGGTCGATTGGATTGGGAAAGGAGGCAAAATCGGCGGGGTGGTTTTGAACGAGCGGAAGTGGTTTAACATCGGCTCGCGGGCGGGCTACCTGGAGGTGCATCGGACCATCGCCGCGAATGGATGGAGGCCCGAATATGTCACCGCTCCGGATTGGCCGGTGCTAGTGGCAAGCGATGCGAAGGTCGATCAGCGCGCGCGACTCTCCGGTTTTTATTCGATCGGCTCGGGCTGTCAGGTTGGGGCGGAGGCTGTTCTGCATGACACTATTCTCTGGCCCGGGGCAGAAATCGCTTCCCGCAGCGAGCTGCGGAATTGTATCGTCCGCGCGCATCAAAAAGCGGAAGGCATTTTGCGTGACACCGACATCTAGCTCCGTCGCAAAAACCGATCTGCTTCTGCGGCAGACGAGGCTGCACTTTCCCCGTTTCGAAGCGGCGGAGGTCGAGATCACGCCAATCGAGAAAGGCGGATCAGATCGGCGGTTTTATCGGGTGCGCTCGAGTCCGGAACACACCCTCGTTCTGGTGAAGTACAATCTGGAGCGGGAAGAGAACCGCCACTACGTGCAGATCGCGGAGTTCCTGGCCGAGCACGGAATCCGCGCACCGAAAGTTTACTTTCACGATCCAGACGAGGGTCTGATTTGGATCGAAGATTTGGGGGAGACGGATTTGTGGAGCTATCGCAATGAGCCATGGAATGTGCGGCGCGCGCTTTACGTCTCCGCGCTGGAGGAGGTGGTAAAGCTCCACGTCCTGCCGATGTCGGCCGCGGATGAGATCCGCAAGGATCTGCCCACGGAGTTCGACGCGCCGCTTTATCTTTGGGAGCAGCAGTATTTTTTCGACAACTGTCTCGGCCGCTTTTTTGGCGTGGATGAAACGCTGCGCGCAGGACTAACTGCGCTCCCCGCATTGCGCGAGATCGCACACCGGCTGGCGGACCTTCCCCGCGTCCTCGTGCACCGTGATTTTCAGTCGCAAAACATCGTCATCCGCGACAGCCAGGCGTATCTGATCGACTTCCAAGGGATGCGCCCCGGCCTTTCGAAATACGATCTCGCCTCTCTGCTCTACGACCCCTACGTGAAGCTAGCTGAAGCGGAGCGCGATGAGCTGTTCGGCACGTACCGCGCGCTGCGCGAGCAGGCCGGAAGCCCACTCCGCACTGATGGCGAGGAGCTCGTGCGGTGTTGCGCGATGCAGCGGCTCATGCAGGCGCTGGGCGCGTATGGTTATCTCGGGCTCGTGAAAGGGAACCGCAGTTTTCTCGAGCACATCCCACCGGCGCTCGCCTCGCTGCGCGCGATCGTGGCCCAGATTTCCGGCTTGGAACAGCTGGCCCTGGTGCTGGCAGGCTTGCGCCAGTAGCGGCAGGATCAATCTCCCGAGCCGACAAAAGGATTGGTCCGCCGTTCCACCCCGATTGTTGTGGGCGGACCATGGCCTGGCAGCACGGTGACGCCATCGCCGAGGGGCAGAAGCTTGCTCTTGATGCCGCGAAAGAGGAGTTCGCCGTCGCCTCCAGGCAGGTCTCAACGGCCCACCCCGCCGGCGAAAAGCACATCGCCGCCGACCAGAACCTGATGTTGCCGTGAGTAAAAGCACAGACTCCCTGGCGAATGGCCGGGCACCTCAAAAATTTCGAACTCGAGCCCGAGGAAGTCGCGTCGCGGTGTAGCTTCAATCAGGAAATCGGGCTGCACCGGCTCGATTTCGAGTTCGAAGCCGAAGCTGCGGAAGAAATCCGGATCGGAAATCATGGGCGCAGTGTCGGCGTGGCAGCCAATTTCACAGCCGAACCGCCGTTTGATCCTGGCGACATCCGGCACGTGATCGAAGTGCCCATGCGTCAGAAGCAGCAGCTTCGGCGTTGCGCGGCGCGATTCGAGCCAGTCGCATGCACCGTCCGGTGCGTCGAACAGGATCAGCCCGCCCGGCGCGTGAAACAGGTAGCAGTTTGTCTCAAAGATGCCGCCGCAGAACGTTTCGTAAAGCATACTTGATCAGAGGGCGATCATTCTCACGTGGCGGGAACGAAAGCTGCATCGATCCCTTGGCGGCAGGTTTTTACGCACGCTCTTTGAATCTTCCGCCGTCTCAATTGTCTCACCTTCCGCACAATCCTCCTCGCCCAATGCCGTCACCTTGCTTCCAAAGCGATCTCTGCGACTCTATAAGCCCCTTTTCTTCTCGAATGAAACTTCAATTCCGTCCCGCGTCGGTTGCTTTGGTCGTTTTTCTTGTTCTCGCGGCGGCGCTGCAGCCTCTCCAAGCCAGGTCCGACCTCGAGCAGGTGGCGGTATCGGTCGGGCGGCTCCTCGAGGAAGGCCATTACACCCATCAGCCGCTCAACGACCAGGTCTCGAAGAAGTTTCTGCGCACCTATTTGGAGCTGCTCGATTTCAGCCACCTTTTCTTCACCCAACAGGATGTGGACGGGCTTTATGCGAAGTACGGGACCTCGATCGATGACGACGTTCTTCTCGGGAACCTGAAGCCGGCTTACGAGATCTACGAGCTTTACCAGAAGCGCGTCGACGAACGGGTGGCGAAGGTGAAGGAGACCCTCAAGAACCCAGCGACCGAGTTTAAGAGCGACGCCACGATCGATCTTACCCGGCAGAAGGCACCCTGGCCCAAGGACGAAGCGGAAGCCGATTCGATCTGGAACGCGCGCATCGCGAACGAGCTGTTGCAGGAGAAGCTGAGCGAACATCCGATCGAGCCCGGGCCGCAACTGGTCGCTCGCCGCTACGATCGCCTCATGCGCAACGTGCACGAGGAGGACAAGCCGGAGCAGGTGAAGCTGTTTCTTGCCGCCCTGGCACAGACCTACGACCCGCACTCGGAGTACCTGAGCAAAGCGGACCTGAAGAATTTCAGCATCAACATGGGCCTCTCACTGGTAGGCATCGGCGCGATGCTGCGGAGCGAAGACGGCTACGCCAAGATCGAGAGCCTCGTCGCCGGTGGCCCCGCGCAGAAGCACGGCGGGATCAAGGTCGGCGATCGCATTACTGCGGTCGCGCAAGGCTCGGGTGAATTTACGGACGTGCGCGACATGCGGCTCGATAAGGTGGTCGAGCAAATCCGCGGCAAGAAAGGCACCAAAGTTCGCCTGCTCGTCATCCCAGCCGACGCGCCCGATCCCTCGAAGCGCAAGACGATCGAGATCGTGCGCGATGAAATCAAGTTGAAGGATCAGGAGGCGCGCGCCGACATCGTAATCAAGAAGGATAAGGACGGTCAGCCGGTAAAACTCGGCTGGCTCACGCTCCCCTCCTTTTATGCGGACATGGAGAAACACCAGAAGAGCACCACCAAGGACGTGGTCTCGCTCCTGAAACGGCTCAAGAAGGAGAACGTTGCCGGTCTGGTCGTGGACCTGCGTCGCAACGGCGGCGGTTCCCTGGAAGAAGCGATCGCGCTTACCGGGCTCTTTTTGAAATCAGGGCCGGTCGTGCAGACGAAGGGGTCGAACGGAAACATCGTTGTCTCCAGCGATCCCGATCCGGGCGTCGCTTACGGCGGACCGCTTGTTGTCCTGACCAGCCGGCAGAGTGCGTCTGCCAGTGAGATTTTTGCCGCCGCGCTTCAGGATTACGGTCGCGCTCTCGTTGTGGGCGATCACAACACGTTCGGGAAAGGAACGGTGCAAACAATTCTCGAGATTGGTCGCTTCACCTCGCTTCTCGGCAGTGCTTCACAGGAAGACGGCGCCTTGAAACTGACGATCCAGAAGTTCTACCGCGTGGCCGGCGGCTCCACTCAGCTCAATGGTGTCGCTTCGGATATCGTGGTGCCGTCGCTCACCGACCTGCCGGAGTTCGGCGAGGGATCGCTCAAGAACTTCCTCCCGTATGACGAGGTGCCGAAGGCCAGGTACACGAAATGGGCCGAACCGCCGCAGGTATTTCTCGAGGAGCTGAAACGCCGTTCCGCCGACCGCGTGAAGGAAAACCCGGAGTTCCATTATGTGATGGAAGACATGGAACGCCTGCGCCGGCGACTTGACGAAAACCGCATCTCCTTGAATGAGGACGTGCGCCGGGCGGAACTGACGGAGGACAAGCTGCGCAAGGAGACTCGCGCCAAAGATCGGCTGGCACGTCAGGGCGACGAGTCCCGCATTTATCGCGTCACGCTCGACACCGTCGACAAGCCGAATCTCCAGCTCATCACTTTTCCGGGAAAAATTGCGGCAACGGATAAGAAAGTCGCGCCCGAAGCAGCTAGCGATGCGGACTCCGATCTGCTCGACGGCGGTGGCGACGGCACAAAAGAGCCTGCGCTCGATCCGGTGCGTGATGAGGCTTTGAATATCCTCGGCGACCTCGTGAATCTGCGGGGCCCAAAGACCGCCAGCACCGCGACCACGCCGCCCGTCGCGCCGCAGTAGCTGGCGTACCGTCTTCTCTCTAGTACGATAACCCGCTCGGTATTCGTCCTCCACAGATTGGGAACTAAAAAGGTTGGGCCGGTTCCGAATGAGGCCTGCACGGAAAACTGCGACATAGTCCGGTTCCATTGAGCGGCGTAATCGGACCAGGGCTGCGCATCTCGAATTGAGCGGAGATCGAACTCGCCGGCGACAATGTAGTCGAAAGATTCCTTATCAAGAACCTCCAAGGCCTGAAGCCATGGAACCACCTCGACCTGGCAATTGAGCCGTGCCCATTCCGTGGGCAGAATCGCAAGTTCGCGCACGGCGAGAATGCGGCTCGCTTTGTGCGTTCGCTGCCGAAGCCAATCCACTGCTTGAACGCGCGAATCGACAATCTTCAGACGGTTCTTCAGAGTTTCGGTGAGTCCGGGCAGGAGAGAGAAAGCGAGCAGAATCATCACTCCAGGAGCGACAAACTTCAGTAATGGCCGGCTCGGGAAAACCAATCTTCCTCCGCACTGGCCTTCTACGATCAACCACGCGGCCGAGATGCAGATCAGCGGGACGAGAGGGAGGAGGTTTCGAAAAGGTTCAAAACTGTACGGGAGCAGGATTGCCAGCAGTAATGTCATGAATGCTATCCAAGGGATAGCCAAATTCCTGGCACGCTTGGACAAAAGCATGCAAATGAATCCTGCTAGTCCCAGCATTACGAGAGGCATCCCGAGTTCCCATCGCACGAGCGCTTGCCCCCAGTAGCCGGGTGTAGATTGGATTCGTTGATAGAACACCGTCTGCTCTCGCAAAGCGTCGACAATTTTGTCGGGATAAAGGACCAACGCCGGCATAGCACATGCCGCTGCTGCGACAAAAAAGACGGCAGCCACGCAGGCAAGGATCACCTTCTTTGGTTTGGCGATCGGGAGCAGAGCGAGTGAGACGAGGACGGCGAGGAAAACGGTTCCAACCGTGTACTTCGAGACAAACGCTAACCCTGCCATGGAACCTGCAAAGGCAGCTACGCGCAGGTTCCGGAGTGTTTCCGTTCCCGCGCCCGCGTCCCGTGGTACGCAGGTGGTCAGGGCTGCTAGCGCAAAGAACGCCGCGATGGTATCGACAATTACAATTGAACTGCGCCCGACCAGCGCTGGGCACAAGGCAGCCAAAAGCGTAGCCGATGTGGCTAAGATCGGACCGCCAAGTCGCCTCGCACAGACCACGACTTAAAGCACGGTCCCTAGCGAGAATATCAGCACGACCACGCGCGCCAGCCAGATTATCTCCTGCGGAAAAACCAGGTCGTAGTAGGCGCCGAGGTTTGTGTGGAGATCGCCTTCGGTGGGTAGATCCTGCCAGAGATTGTGTCCATGGACTTGGACGTAAACAGGCGCGTAGCAGATAACGGTAGCGGTAATGAGGTAGGCAGGTAGCGAAGGGTAGCCATACGATCCGGTGTCGAGACTTTTCGTGCGGAGGATGTGCAAAACCTGGTGAAGCACGTGCCCTTCATCGACGTAAGCCATATATGGCAGCGCACAGCCAATTGGGATTAGACGTACTGCGAGGGCTACGGCGATGATCACCCATAGCCTCCCCCTGGGCAGCCTCGACGTTGCGAGCTCACCTGTCGGACGTGATTCGTCCGCGTGAGATATAGTCGGCATGCGATCAGCAACTAAAGCAGATTGCCGCAGCGATTGTGGCAAAAACAACTCGACGAGAAAGAGAAGGAGCCGATCTCGAATATCGCGGCGATCTCGGGACATGAGGCAGCCTCAAACGCTGCGAGCGTAGCGCGCTAATCCTCGTCGATCGCCCAGCTAATCAAGGAGGGCGCTCTCCCAGTGTCCCCTCAGTGCCTGCGGCGTCTGGAGAGCGCCGCTCACTGGTCTCACCGCCACCACATTGGTCGTCCGGGAGTAAAGAAACGATCCTCGAAACGCGGGTCGCGATACACGTTCGGGCGCAGTTGCCGTCGGCGTTGCAACGTATAGCCATCTTCCCCTAACGAACCGCGACGCGGCGTGGTTCCGAATACCGTCACGGGCGTGCCGATTTGCACCGCTTGGAAGAAGGCGATCGCGTTGTGCTCCGGCAGGCGCAGACAACCGTGTGAGGCGGGATAGCCCGGCAAATAGCCGGCGTGCATTCCTTCCGCCCCGTTGTAGCGCATGAAGTAACGCATTGGCGCGGGCACGAAGCGGGCGCCGCGCGGGAGCGGCATGTCGGCATCCGCATCCGAGACGATCGTGTTGCCGCGCGCGTCCACGATCTTGCCGTACATGTTCGAATAGTGGTTGCGTTCCTTCTCGATGATTTTAAATGCGCCGCGCTTTGTTTGGTACCCGGCGCGTCCGCTCGAAATCGGCGTCGTGACCACAACGCGGCCAGCCTCGATCAGGTAAGCCAGCTGGTCCTGGAGATCGATCTCCACGGAGTAGCCGTTCGGCCCCTGTGCCTCGGCCGCCCTCAATCCCGCCGCGAGTACAAAAGCCAGCAGCCAGCGCGTGCCCATCTCGGATGAGTAAACCCGATCCGCGAGACAAAGTTGCAGCCCCGGAAGACAGGCATCCTGCCTGTCTCGGCCGACGGGCTTCCAGCCTGTCGGCTTCTGGCAGGCAGGCAAGATGCCCGCCTGCCGAGTCAGGCTGGAAGCCTGACCTCCAGGATTTGCTACGCTACACCGCGATCGGCGCTTTAATCGCCGGGTGCGGATCGTAGTTCGTGAGCACGAAATCTTCGAACCGGAAGTCGCGGATATTCCTGACCACAGGATTCAACTGCATCCGCGGGAGTGGCCGGCACTCGCGTGTGAGTTGCTCGCGTGCCTGTTCCAGATGGTTTTGATAAAGGTGCAGATCGCCGAAAGTGTGGATGAATTCGCCCGGTTGAAGAGCGCACACCTGCGCGACCATCATGGTGAGGAGCGCGTAGGAAGCGATGTTGAACGGGACGCCCAGAAAAAGATCGGCGCTGCGCTGATAGAGCTGGCAGCTCAGCTCCCCTTCGCGCACGTAGAACTGAAAGAGCACGTGACAGGGCGGCAGCGCCATCTGCGCGATCTCCGCCGGATTCCATGCGGTCACGATCAGACGGCGGCTCTCCGGATTCGTGCGGATCTGATCGATCACCGTATCTATCTGGTTTACGCGCGTGCCATCCGCGCCGCGCCAATCGGTCCACTGCGCGCCGTATACGCGGCCGAGGTCGCCATTTTCATCCGCCCATTCATCCCAGATCGTGACGCCATTCTCATTCAGCGAGCGGACATTCGTCTCA
>JBHENA010000004.1:0-25559 GCA_046262275.1 Chthoniobacterales bacterium | reverse complement strand
CGTGAATGATCGATCGCAGGTGAAGCTTCTTCGTGGTCAGGAGCGGGAAACCCGGACCTGCTGGACGAAGGTCGAACCGCGCCTGCGCGCCGAAGACGCTGATCGTGCCCACTCCAGTGCGATCGGTGCGCGGCTGGCCGCTCTCCAGCACGAGGCGGAGAAGCTCGTGATATTGACGCATGAGATAAAGCTGGGAATGCCGCGGCGGCGACTTGATCGTGGCGGCGGACGCGACCAATTCATCTAGCTCATGAATTCCACGGCGAGCAACAGAATCCTTATCATCGAGGACGAGCAGGACGTGGTGGACATGCTTACGCTCAATTTGCGCAAAACCGGCGGCTACACGATTTCGACCGCAGCGGACGGCGCCAGCGGGTTAAAAAAAGCGCGCGAAGAGCTGCCCGCGCTCATCATTCTCGACCTGATGCTGCCGAAGATGGCGGGACTCGAGGTCTGCAAGGCACTGAAAAGCGCCGCCGCCACGCGTCACATCCCGATCATCATGCTGACCGCAAAGGCGGAGGAGATCGATCGGATAGTGGGCCTGGAAGTGGGCGCGGATGATTACGTCACGAAGCCATTCAGTCCGCGCGAGATCGTGTTGCGGATGAAAGCGATCATGCGCCGCGGCCAGGGCCACCCCGCGGAAGAGACGATGACCTTCGGCCCAATTACACTCGATCCCGTGCGGCATCACGTCACGGTGGGAGGAAAGGCGCTCCGTCTCACGAGCGTCGAATTCAAACTCCTCAGCATGCTCATGCAGCGGCGCGGGCGGGTCCAGTCGCGCGATCGACTCCTCAATGAAGTCTGGGGTTACGAGAGCATCATCGACACCCGCACGGTGGATACACACGTGCGGCGGCTGCGAAAGAAGCTCGGGAAAGCGGCTGACGCGATCGAGACGGTGCGCGGCTTTGGTTATCGGCTGCGGGACAGCCAATAATCGGCTGGCTCCTCCTCGGCCTCGCGGCCGCAGGCAAACCTGCTTTCTCGCCAGGCAAACCCGATTTGCTTCTGCGCGAAGTGGGTTGGTTACGTGCGGAGTTTAGTTACCGGCGAGGGCTGATCGATTCGCGCGAAGACCGCTGAGTGCTGAGCAATGCCGGATTTAAGGATATACAGCGGCCTCCGCCCATAAAGATCGACAAACTCGCAATCCGGCCGTGGGGGAGAGCATGATCGAAGCTTAACATACGGGAATCGGTCTCGGTACATCGCGCCTGGCGCAGTCCTGCACAATGCCGAGTTCCTTCTCGCGCTTTGCTTGCTCGCGATCAGGCCCTCGCCACTCAAAGTAATCTGCCCAGCCGCGCTGGTGATCGAGCTGGTACCAGAAAGATTCGCCCGCCATCAGCTACGGTTCGTTCACAACGTGCCTCTTTCCAACCGTACGCTCAACCCTGGCAGCCCTTCGTCGCGAAGACTGCGAAGCAGCTCGTCGAGCGGGTGCAGGTCCTGTGTTATCGAAAAATGCATATCCAGTTCCGCGCCTCGATAGTTCATCGTGAATCGAGGGACATAGAGTGCGTAAACACGGTCGAACAATTTTTCTCGTAGCAGAAGATCGGCGCGACGAGCGGAAAGCACACGCCACATCGCGTTGCGGAGTTGCTCAAGGAAACCCCTCAATGTGTCTGCTAGTTCGAACTCTTCAGGATGGGCAATGATTGCGCGGACGATTGCATCCTCGACCTTTCGTTTGCCTTGTAGCCGCGGCGAATGGCGCGCCAGCGTCGCGTACTCGACGATGTCGTCCGGGAGAGTCGCCCCGACCACTGTGCCGGTCAGGTTCGGCACACCAACGATGACGAAGATGTACGGAAGATGTTCCCGCTCCTGCTTCTGAAGAGCGCTGTATATCTTATAGGTCGCGAGCGGAAAGCAGTCTTCCGGGGAAAGCCCGACCAGCTCTTGCGCGCGCCGAAATTGAGAGCCGTGGAATTTGATATTTAGCCGGAACACCTGGCGCCCGCGCCCGTTGCGGACAAGATAGTCGGTGTCTCCGCCGCCAGAGCGATCATCCGCGAGCTGCAACTCGGTGCTGCCCACCGTACGCCGGTAAGTGTCTTCAAACACCTGCTCCGCAAGCGCACCGATGATGAGCTGTCCGATGGTCGCCCGCACCTTCTCCGCCTTGACGGCGTAATCAGTCGCAGCTGCGCCGAGCAAATACGTCACGGGATTCGGCGCTTCGACAAGTTGCTGCAGATTCGCGGTGGTAGTGCGAACTTCTCGCGCGGCCTGTGCAATTGGAATGCCCGAGTGGACCTGCCTCATTGCCGTCAAAAGATGGAGCGGCTTCGGCGGAGCGGCTCCCCTGTAAACCCGCCGGAGCACGCGGTCCAAATCCGACAGAGTCATGCGGCGGTGCCGCCGTCTTCAATGGCAGAAAACCTGACGCGCGATGCCAGCAGGTATCCGGGCTTTATCTCGCATGCGAGCCAGCGCCGCCGGAGACTCTCGGCAGTAGCGCCCGTCATATTGCTCCCTGCGAACGGATCCAGGACAATGGCCGCCTCGTCGGTGAGAAGCTTGATGAAGAACTCCGGCAGAGCGCGCGGGAACCGCGCGGGATGCGCTTTGAAGCCAGCTTCGGCGCAAGCACGGATATAGTCTGAATTGCTTTCGTTGTTGCCCCGTTCGATCAAGTTCGACGGGATCGAGCCTCCGTGATCCTGCCCGAACTTGGCGGTGATGACGTGGCCACTTGGACGCTGCTTAGGTTTGTAGCCGCGCTTCAGGAGGCGTTTCATGTCTGCGCTGTACTCGCCAAGCACATTGCGGTTATTCGCCTTCGGAAACGGTGATTTGCTTAACCACCAAACGTATTCAACCGCGTCTTTCACACGTTGACGGCGCACCGTAACCCATTCCGCCGGTGCAGGGAGCTTCGCCGGATTATGCCAGAAACACTCTTGGGCCAGATGAAATCCGACCTCTTCGCACAACATTATCAAGGCCTTGAAGTGGTACAGGGACCGAGTTGGACTGCCGGGGTTGTAGCTTCCACCGATGTTGAGCACGAAGCTTCCGTCCGGCTTAAGAACTCGGTGTATTTCGGTCCCGAAAGGCTTTAGCCATTCAACGTATTTTGCTTTAGCGACATTCCCGTACTCTTTCTTGAATTCGAGCGCGTAAGGCGGGGACGTCAGAACCAAATCGATCGACTGATCAGGCATCGAACGCATCCAGGCAAGGCTGTCACCCAAATATGCCGCACCCCACGCGGTTCGGTACGCGGGCGTTCCGCCACGCGGAAGACTGGTAACGGGAGCGCCGCCGGGACGGTCGTTCCAAAGTTCGCCCGTTTGCGGCGTTGTTCGGCGGACCAGCATCCTGTTATCTAGATGGAACCGCTTTGGCGGGCAATCTCGAAGCTGCGCTTCTCCGTCGTCTCGCCCCGCGCCCGAGTCGTAGCGGCGTAACCTCGTTCGTTGCGGTTCGAGTTGAATGGGGGGTCCACGAGATCGACGCAGCGGGGTGGCAGTGTGCGCAGCTGGTTGAGATCATCGCGGCAGTAGATGGCGCGCGGCAGAATCTTCGCGCCTAGTTTCCGAAGCGGATGATGCGACTGCCCCAGACGGCGGAGTTTGAGTTGACCTTCTCGTTTATCAGCCAGGCATTAGCCGGGTTTAACGGGTCGACCGTAACCGCGGAATAATCGCCCCAGCGTTCGGTCGCATCCAGGCTGGGGGTATAGAAGGTGGGACTGGTGAACCCGAGTGGTCCGGCTGAGATCCCGCTGGCCCCGTTCAACTTCCCGGACAAACGGACCTGCGCCTGTTTGCCTGCGCCTTTATTGGTGGAGGTGTAGGTCACGAAACAATCGCCCGCTCTGTTCGCGGTGATGGAGGCGTTGAAGTCGTCCGACGAATTGCTCACGAAGTACCGTCCGCTCTGCTTCACGGTATTGGTGGTGGTGTTGATCCGGTAAAATTTCGGCACCGGGAACCCGCTCACATCGATGGTATGCGTCTGCCAGAGGTCTTCACCGTTCTGGGTGCTGGCGTTGATGAAGCGCGCGTCGGACGTATCCAGGAGATCGGACGTGCCGGGCTGGCGCGCATCGGGCGGGGTCGCAAAGCTCGGGACCGTGATCGTGCTCGCGACCAGCGCGACCGCCTCGGGGTGGCTGGTGTTGGTCGCGGTATATTTGGTGAAGGCTGCCCCGGACGTCGGCGCCGCGATTAGAAAGGTGGAGGCGTTCTGGTCGAGCACAATCGGCGGCGCGAGGGTGGCGGCCAGGCCGGTGAAGATCGGCACGTCGAAGCCCAGCCCGTTGTAGAGGCGCGCCTTGGCTATTGCCAAAAAATTGGCTCCGGAAAAGCCACCGACGGCGGGAAAGATGTTCCCGGTAATGAGGACTGCATCCTGATCGATCCCGAGCTGGGGGAAATCGAAGAAATCGTTGTTATCAAAAGTGTCGATGTCGAAGTTGTAAATGAAGAATGGCTTCGTCGGGTCCGGGCCGGTCGAGATCCCAATGAAGAGGCGCTGCACGGTGGTGGATTCCGCCAGCGCTTCCGCTACGATGATCCACCGGTCGTAAGTGGAATCGTAAACCACGCGCGGATCGAAAATGGTCTCCGTGTTGTAGCCGAAGAAGTTCGCAAGCGTGACGCTTTTCACCAGCTTCAAGCTGCCCGGAGACGGCTGCACCTTCCTGTCCCACATGTCGAGGTGGCTGTTGGTTACTTCGACAAAATGAGTGGTGCCAATTGCGCTGTGGGTGTCGGGTGGCCGGCTCCCTTCCGAGTCGGAGTGGCCGTTGAAATTGATCGTTTTGATCGTGGGCGCCAGCGACGCGGGAGCAGCTGTCAACGGTTTGACCGCCCCGGGAACGCGTGATCTGGCCGCCCGCGCCTTGGCCGCCGCATAAGCAGCGGGGTCGATCGTCGGCCGGACTCTGTGCTCGCGCGGAACCGGAGGTTGCTCCATGACGTAATTCGGCTGCGGATTCACAACCGCAGCCGGTCCGACCTTAAGAATAAAGTTCGCGGCGAGGCGTTCCTGCCCAAAGGCGGTGCTGAGCGAGCACAGAAGCGCGCAACAAAGAACGCCTGCCAAAGAATAGTTCCTGTCTCGTGGTAAGGCATGCATAAGCAATCTCGCTTTAGTAGTGGTGCGGCGGAGAAACGGTAGCGCCGCCGAGGCGATGATGCACAAGTGTACAAAGCCTGTCTGCTCAATAATCGGCTCTGCGCATTTTCGCGGCAGCGGTCGCGCCGAGCCTCCTGCGCCACCCTCTCCCGCAGTTCCAGATGTTAAAACATCACCTGCAGGCGCAGGATCACCTCGTCGAAATCCGATTCGCCGGATTCCGGGTTCGCTTCCCGGAAATCGGACCAGGTATGAATGTAATTGGCGAGAAGTTTAAGGTCGTCCCCTTTCAGGTAATAGTTCAGGCCGGCCGTGATTGATTTGATGTCGTCGTTTGGCGCCTGATCGGGATCGAAGCTTTCCCACTTCGTGACGAGCTGCAGTTTCTTCGGGAGCACAAAATAACTTCCCTGGAGATAGTAGCCCTCGGCCGTAAAGCGGCTGAAGAGCGGTACCGCGCTCCGTGGGTTCAATTGTTCGCTGATGTATTCCGCGACGAGATCGAAGGGCCCGGCGCGGAGTGAGAGATCGAAGCCATAGGCCTTGCGCGTTCCGGGGGAAGGAAGGCTCAACCCGGAAAGTGACCCGTCGCTGTTCTCCCTGAGAACGCTCGAAATCGAAGTGCCTGTCTCATCGCGGCTGGAGAGTCCTTGCGCCCCGACCTTGATAGAGGTCTCCTGATTCAGGATTTGCGAGCGCAGGGCCTGCACCTCCATCCGGCCCACGTACATGAACTCGCTATTGTCATTCACCGTCGTATTCCGGCCGGTGCCGTTGAATGCGCCGGCGTAATAGGTGATAAGATCCTTCTGTTCCGGCCAAAGATCCGTTAGCGGCTTGCCCCAGATTTGCACCCCGATCTGTCGCTCGGGTGTGAGCGCGGTCGTGACGAGGCTCCGCTCCGCGGTGAAAAGTTTCGTGTCGGGCGTTAGCTGCTCAAGCCCAAAAGGCGCTTTGAATTGCCCGGCTTTGAGGTTGAACCCCGGGAAGCTGTGCCAGTTGATGAAGATGTCTGTTGCGCCAAAGCTGGTGCGCGTTGCGTTCGAGGCCAGCGTTTCTCCGTTGGCATCGCGCACCGTGAGAGCGGTGTCGCTTTGCGAAAACTCTCCCTCGGCCTTGAAATCGAAATGCTCGGTATAATCGCCGCTCAGGCTGATCCGCCCACGCCGGATGCGGAATCGATCCTTGATCTCGCCCGTGCCTTGCGCGAAGCGCCCTTCAAAGGCGAAGACGTCGCCCGCTTCCGCTTGCGCCTGAATGAATCCGCCCAGCGTCAGTTTCAATTCTGAGGCGGCGGCAGTCGCGAAAACCGGCTTCCTCTCTTTCTTCTCGCTGGCGTGCTCAGCCACCGGTTTGCTTTCCTCGGCCGGTTTCGGAGCTGGTTCCGGCGTTCGCACCGGGGTCGAAACAGTCCCGCGCTTCAGGCTGCGCACCTCTTGCTCGAGCTCGAGATTGCGCTTCTGGAGCAGCTCGACAGCGCGTTCCAGCTTCTCCAATCGTTCCGCGTCTGACTGAGCTTCGCCCCGGTGAACGCCGATCATGGTGAAAGCGATTCCGAGCACGAGCCGAAACAAAGCTTGTCTAGTCATACGGCTCTGCTTATCGGAGTTCTTTCCGCTTGGCGAAAAAGTTTATTTTGGAATGATCCCCCCTGTGGCGACGGACGGTCTGTAAACTAGCGTCGCATTCCTTTTGCAGTCATAACGCCCCGACGCGGAAGCCCCAAATGTTCTCAATTCGAAAGTTCCTCGGTCACGACGAAAAGTTCTTCGATCTGCTGGAGGCGAGCGCACAGCAGGCCGACAGCAGCGTGCATCATTTGGTCACGTTGCTGGCGAAGCTGGAACATCACGATTCGCCACAGAGCCTGGAGGAGTTCGTCGATAGCCGCAGGAAAGACAAGCAGATCACGCAGGAACTGACCGAGCAGCTTTGCAAGACCTTCATCACGCCTTTGGAACGCGAAGACATTCAGGCCCTGGCCGCCGCGCTCTATAAGATCCCGAAGACGGTGGAGAAAATCGGGGAGCGGATCCTGATTTCTCCGGGCGACCTGCGGGCGCACCATTTTGAAAAACACGTCCAGCTCCTCGACAAAGCGGCGGAGGAAGTGCTCGCGATGGTGAAGGAGTTACGCAAAGGCACGGATGCCGCGACCGCGCGCGAAAAGAACGCCCGCTTGCAAACCATCGAAGGGGACGCGGACAAGCTGGAGCTGGAACTGCTGCGCGATCTTTATCACGGCAATTACGACCCGAAGCAGATCATTTTCCTGCGCGACCTCTACAACCTGCTCGAGAAGGTGATCGATCGCTGCCGGGACGCGGGCAATATCATCCTGCAGGTGGTCCTGAAGTACGCCTGACCGTCCGGATTAGCTCGCGCCGCTCATGCTGCTCTTCCTGCTGGTGGTGGTCGCGGCGCTCGCCTTCGAGTACATCAATGGGTTCCACGACGCGGCCAACGCAATCGCGACCGTCGTCTCTACCAAAGTGCTGACTCCGCGCCAGGCGATCAGTCTGGCGGCGTTCTTCAATCTTACCGGCGCACTCATGGGCACCGCGGTCGCCTCTACCGTGGGCAAGGGGATGGTCGATCCAAAGCTAGTTACCATGCCCACGATTCTTTGCGCGCTACTGGGCGCTATTGTGTGGAACTTGATCACTTGGTGGCTGGGCCTGCCCTCGAGCTCGAGCCACGCGCTGATCGGCGGCCTTTGCGGGAGCGCGCTCGCCACCGCGGGGGGCGACTGGTCGGTCCTGCAGTGGAATACGGGGCTGATCCCGAAAGTCATGATCCCAATGTTCACGTCGCCGGTCGTCGGGTTCCTGGTCGGCGGGCTCTTGATGTTCCTGCTCCTGGTGGTGTTGCGTCCGTTTACGCCCTACATCGTGCATTCGATTTTTGGCAAAGCCCAGCTGGTGAGTGCCGCCTGGATGGCGCACAGCCATGGCACGAACGACGCGCAGAAAACGATGGGCATCATCACACTCGCGCTCTTTACCGCGACGACGAGCGGCGCATTCGCAGGGTTGCCCCCCGCCTTCGCCTTCTTCAACACACCCGAATTTATGGTCCCGAAATGGGTCGTGATTCTCTGCGCGGCCACCATGGCAGCTGGGACTGCGGCGGGCGGGTGGCGGATCATCCGCACCCTCGGTCACAAAATGGTAAAGTTGCAGCCGGTGCATGGGTTCGCTGCCGAGACAACCGCCGCCGTCATAATCCATACCGCCAGCTCCTACGGGATTCCCCTTTCCACCACCCATGTGATTTCGACTTCGATCATGGGTGTGGGCGCGGTGAAACGTTTCAGCGGCGTGAAATGGGGCGTAGTCGAATGAATCGTTTGGGCATGGTTGCTGACGCTGCCCGCCACCGCCGCGATCAGCTACGTGCTTGCGCGCGTCGCGGCAGCATTGTAGGCCGGGTCTCCCGACACCCCGGGAACCGACCTGCGAAGCACGAACCGCCGCCGCACATCCGCAGCGTCGCCAACGCGGCGAGACGCGATTCAGCAGGGATGATCGTGATTCTGAACCATGCCGCCGGCGCGCCTTCTCAGAAAAAACAATCCGCCGACGCGCAGATTCGGCAGCTCTTTGCGGAGCATCGCGCGGAAGTGCGCATCCTTCGTCCCGAAGGGAACACCCGCCTTTCAGCCTTGGCAGAAGCTGCTGCCGCCGATCCCCATCCGGTGGTGGTGGCAGGCGGCGGTGATGGAACGATCAGCGCAGTAGCAGCAGCACTGGCCGGCACAGGAAAAGCGCTTGGCATCCTGCCGTTGGGGACGCTCAATCATTTCGCCAAAGATCTCCGCATCCCGCTCGACTTGCCCGCTGCCGTGGAAACTGTCCTCCAGGGGCGCGTCGCGGAAGTGGACGTAGGCGAAGTGAACGGCCGCGTTTTCATCAACAATTCCAGCCTCGGGATTTATCCGCGCATCGTCGCGAGCCGGGAGGCGCAACAGGAACAATTGGCGCGCGGGAAATGGCCTGCTTTCCTCTGGGCGACTCTGCGCGCGTTCCGGCGTTTTCCATTTCTCAATCTGCGGATCACAACCGAAGGCAAACAGCTCGTGCACAAGACGGCCTTTATTTTCATCGGGAACAATGAGTATCAGATTTCTGGTTTCAATCTCGGCGCCCGCGCCTGTCTGAACGCAGGCAAACTCGGGCTTTATCTCACCCAGCGGACCGGCCGTTTCGGGCTTTTCCGGCTCGCGTTTCACGCGCTGCTCGGGCGTTTGCAACAGGCCAAAGACTTCAACTCCTTTTGCGTGGAGGAAGCGCTGATCGAGGCGCACCAGGGCCGTCTTCTGGTCGCAACAGACGGCGAGGTGACCTGGATGAAAACGCCGCTCCGTTATCGAGTCCGGCCCGCCGCTTTGCGCGTCCTGGTTTCGCAGCCGACGAAGAACGCCGCCTGAATGCGCACCCTGGTTCATCTTTCCGATTTGCATTTCGGCCGGATCGATGACGCGATCCTTTCGCCGCTGGTGGCGTTTATCGCAGAGGCCAAGCCTGATCTGGTCGCGATCTCGGGCGATTTCACCCAGCGCGCTCGCACGATCGAGTACATGGCCGCGCAGAAGTTTCTCGCTCTGATTTCGTTTCCCAAAATCGTCGTGCCAGGGAATCATGACGTGCCGCTCCGTAACCTCTTTCTCCGTTTCACGCGCAGCCTCGACAGCTATCGCCGCTACATCTGCGATGATCTGCAACCGTTCTACTCCGACGCGGAAATCGCGGTCGCCGGCGTCAATACTGCGCGGGCGTTGACCTGGAAAGATGGCCGCATCAACCGGCGCCAGCTCGCCCGGCTGCGCGAGAGCTTTCGGACCGTCCCGGTGGAGCGAACGAAAATCGTGGTGACACATCATCCCTTCGATCTTCCGGCCGGCACGCACGGTCGCGTCGTGGGGCGGTCGCGTCTCGCGATCAAAACACTGGCGGAATGCGGCGTGGACATGCTCCTGGCCGGTCATTTCCACATCGGCCATACTGGTCAGACCGCCAAGCGCTACAACATCCCGGGCTACTCCGCGCTGCTTGTTTCCTCCGGCACCAGCACCTCGACGCGCTGGCGTGGTGAACCCAATTCACTGAACCTGATCCGGATCAATCGGCCACACCTCACCATTGAACGGTACGGGTGGCAGCCGGAAACGACCCTGTTCGCGCTCTCCTCCATCGAGCGCTTCCGGCAGACAAGCGCCGGCTGGATTCGCGAGTGACCGCGGTCCGTTGCGGCTCGCTTACGCGCGCTTGGTGGCTGTCAGAGATCCCAGCTCGTTCTGCAGCTTTTTCTGCCGCTCGTTCAAGTCTTTCAGCCGCAGTTGCCAGCGGTGCAGCTGGATGCTGTGCTGATTGATGTAACTGGTGATCTCGGTCCGCTGCGATTCGTTCTCTTTCAATTGATGTTGCAACTCCGCGATTTTCACTGCATCGGCCGCGGCTGCTTGCGCCGCCGGGTTTGGCACCACGGTTTGCTGGCCGCAACGCTGGCAGGGTAGCGTCAGCCCGGCGGCCGCGGCATCGACCACGAATGAGGTGGCGCAATGGGTGCAGGCAAAAACGATGTCGCTGCTGCCATCGGGGCGGTTGTCCGTCGCTGTGTCGCCGCTCGATTGCATCGTCTCAACTAGAGAGCAGGAGACATACCGCGCCTGTCGCGTGACAACCACACAGCCGGTCGTTCGGACGGCGGGCCGCGGCCAAGCTGAGCACAATCCGTGGTAGGCTCGGAGCAATTCTGTTGTCGATATAGCGTCTGAAGGTTATTTATCCGGGCATGTTCAACCTCACCATGCTCGGTAGCGGCAGCGCCGGGAACAGCGCGCTGATCAGCACCGGGCATTGCCGGTTGCTTGTCGATGGCGGCTTGAGCGCGCGGCAGTTGGTGGTGCGACTAGCGCTTTGCGGAGTGATGCCGGAACAGCTCGATGGCGTGCTCCTCACCCACGAGCACGGCGATCATGTGTGCGGTCTGGAGGTGCTTTGCCGGAAGTTTCACATCCCGATTTATTGCAACTCGCTCACCGCGGAAGCGATCCGTTATGGCGGACTCTCCGAGCACCGGAACTGGCGGCTCTTCCGCACCGGCGCCGAGTTTTCGATTTGCGATCTGACCGTGCAAAGCTTTCCCGTGCCGCACGACGCGGTTGATCCCGTCGGTTACGCCTTTCACGCCGGTCGCCGCGGACTCGGTTTTGTGACCGATTTCGGGCACCCCACCAAAATGCTGGTGGAACGGTTGCGCGAGGTGCACACGCTCGTGATCGAAACCAACCACGACGAAAAACTTCTTCAAAATTGTCCGCATCGGCCGTGGCCGGTGAAACAGCGGATCCAATCCCGGCATGGGCATCTCTCAAATACAGCCGCCGCGACCGTGATCGAGCAATTGCTCCCGGGGAAAATCGAGCGCGTCGTGCTCGGGCATCTGAGCCGCGATTGCAATACGCCCGCGCTCGCACTCGGCGCGGTGCAGGCGCTCCTTGCCCGGTGTGAGCGCGAGGAAGTGGAGCTGTTCTGTGCCGATCAGCGCCAGATCAGCAACCGGTTTCAAATTGGCGAGACGCAGGGTGGGGCGTTCCAGCCGACTTTCGATCAGCTCTTCTTCGAGAACGCGTCATCTGCGGTGCACGCCGCATGACAATTCGCGACGCGGCGGAATCCGATCTGCCCGCGATTGTCGAGATCTTCAACTCTGCGGTGCTGGCGCGAATGGCGACCGCGGTCCTGGAGCCGGTCTCGGTCGAGGAACGGCGCGCGTGGTTCCGCGAACATTCGGCCGATCACCACCCGCTCTGGGTGCTGGAGGTAGACGGCAAAATCGCCGGGTGGTTGAGCATGCACGCGTTCCTTTCCCGCTGCGCCTATCGCGGCACGGCCGAAGTGAGCGTTTACGTGCATGAAGATTTCCGCGGGCGCGGTCTCGGGCGCGCTCTGCTGCAGGAAGCGATCGCACGCAGCCCCGCGCTCGAAGTCAGAGCGCTGGCTGGACTGATCTTCGGTCATAATATTCCGAGCCTGAGATTGTTTGAGGCGCTCGGGTTCGGACGTTGGGGTTTGCTGCCGCGCCTGGCACGTCTGGACGAAGTCGACCGCGACATTATCATCGTCGGCCGGCACATCGCCGCCGTGCGATCCGATTAAGTCTTTGCGGGCGCGCAACGTTGTCATCCTGAGTCGCGCAAACGACGAAGGATCTCACCACGCGATCTCACGTTGGCGTGTTCCACCGCGCGGTGATCGTAGACTATGCGTTCACCTTCAAGCGTGACGAACCGCTCCGGGAGAGAGATCCACATTCGGCTTCGCTCAGTGCAGGCTTTCGCCGTCTGCGCGGCTCAGGATGACAAGTCCGAGCGGGGGCCGCGAGCTTAAAGCTGCGATGTCGCCGTTATTCCTCGTCGCCGATGACGAGATGAATCACACCGGAAGGCGCTGAAATGAAAAAACCGTCGAAATCTTCGCGCAGTTGTTCCACTTCATCCCGGCGCGGAACGCCGTTCACTTTCAGGTAGGCGGCGGCCGCTTCTGTGTCGTTCGTCTCCAGTTCCAGCCAGATGTCGGGGTGACTCAGGTTCGGCACGCGATCGACCCAGAGCCGGTTCGGCCCGAATTGAAAGATACAACCGTCCTCTTCCTCTTCGATCAAGGGCAACCCGAGCGTGTCGCGGTAAAACGCAATCGTCTGCTCGTAAGTGTGCGCCGGACACTTGATCGCGATGTTCGCGCCGCCGGAGAATTGCGGACCGTTGACGTTAGCGACCATGGAGGTTTGCCGAGAGTGGAAGCGGAACCGCTTCGATCCTAGCCGCCGGCCGATCCTTCGCCGCCCGGCGTCATGCCGATCGGGTCCAGCGCACGATTTAATTCGTCTTCTGGAAGCACTTTCATCTCGCGACAAATCTCACGGACCGTCCTGCCGGTCCGCGCGCTCTCTTTCGCGATCTCCGCCGCGCGGTCGTAGCCGATTTTTGGTGCGAGGCTGGTGACCATCGCCATCGAAAGCTCGACCAGCTCCCGGCAACGCTCCTCGTTCGCGATGATTCCGCGCACGCATTTTTCCGTCAGGATCTCGCACACATTGCTCAGCAACCGAATGCTCTCGAGAAGATTGTGCGCCATCACCGGCATCATGACGTTCAGCTCGAAATTGCCGTTCGCGCCCGCCCAGGTGATACAGGCGTCGTTCCCGATCACCTGCGCGCACACCATCATGGTCGATTCGCAAATCACCGGGTTCACTTTCCCCGGCATGATGGAACTGCCGGGCTGCGTCGGGGGCAGTTGAATTTCGCCGATCCCGCAGCGCGGACCGCTCCCGAGCCAGCGCAGGTCGTTCGCGATTTTGAACAGGCTCACCGCGATCGTTTTCAAGTGGCCGCTCGCTTCCACGACCCCGTCTTTCGCCCCCTGGGCTTCGAAGTGGTTCGCCGCCTCGCGGAACGCAATGCCGGTGCGTTGTTCGAGATGGCGCATCACTTTGCCCGGGAAATCGTGGTGCCGGTTCAGACCCGTGCCGACCGCGGTGCCGCCGAGCGCGAGTTCTTCAAGCGCGAGAATAGCTTTCCGCGCCCGCTCCTGTGCGTAAGCGATCTGCTGCGCGTAACCGCCAAAACCCTGCCCGAGCCGGACCGGAGTGGCGTCCATCAAATGCGTGCGCCCGATCTTGATGATTCCCCAGAAATCCCGCGCCTTTGCGTCCAGCTCCGATTGCAACCTTTCCAAAGCCGGCAAAAGCAGGTTCTTGAGCTGCTCCGAGGCGCTGATGTGAATCGCCGATGGGATCACGTCGTTGCTCGACTGGCCCATGTTCACGTGGTCGTTCGGGTGGACCGGATCCCGGGCCCCGATTCGCTTGCCCTCCAGCTGGCAGCAGCGATTCGAGATTACTTCGTTCGCGTTCGTGTTCGTGCTCGTGCCGGAACCGGTCTGGAAAATGTCGAGCGGGAAATGCTGGTCGAGCTTGCCTTCCGCGACTTCCTCGGCCGCTTGCACGATGAGCGCGCAGCGATGCGCGTCGAGCAGTCCCAGATCGTGGTTCGCTTGGGCCGCGGCCCATTTCAGCAGCCCCAAAGCGCGAATAAAGGGGCGCGAAAAGTTGTAGCCGCTGACCGGAAAGTTCAGCACCGCCCGCTGCGTGGAAGCGCCATAAAGCGCCGACTCCGGGACGGACATCTCGCCCATCGAGTCCTTCTCGGTTCGCGAAGCGGCGAACGTCATGCAGGTTGATTCACCCGCATCCGAACCGAGGGCGCCGCGCCATTGCCGTGGCCATTCCACATATTCGCTTTGCGAAAAACCGTGATGAACATCGGCGGAATATTTTGAAAAAAATATTCCGACTCGGCCTCGTCGAAGAGTGTGGCGTGTTGCCGGAGCTCGTTCGTAACCTGGTAGATAATGAAGCTGCCGCCGGGCGCGATCGCTTCGTGCGTCTTCCGCAGGAGAGCGCGTTTCTTCTTCAGATCAAGAATGCTGAAGGGGATGCCGGAAACGATATAATCGCAGTGCGAGATGCCGCGCCGCGCCAGCTCGTGGGGCAATTGCGCCGCGTCCCCGTGGATCACGTGCACGCGCCGGTCGTGCGCAAATTGCCGTTTCAGGTCGCGCGAGAAATCGGGGTCCAGTTCGAAGAGGAGCAGCTGCGAGCCCGGCCCCATCCGGCGCGCGATCTCACGCGAGTGCACCCCTTCGCCGGGCCCGTACTCCGCGATCACGCGCGGCTGGGTAAAATCCATTTTGTTCGCGACCCGCTCCACCAGCGCCTTCGAACTCGGAATAATGGACGCGACCTGGAATGGTCGCTGCAGAAATCGCTTGAAAAACAGAACGCTCATGAAGGTCGCAACAGTCCACCGCCGCTCCCGGAATGTCCAGTCGCGATGTCAGCCGTGGGCGAGGGACGCGAGGCTCGCTGGGGCAGGCGCAAAGCGCAGGCGGCCAACCACTTTTTGCACCTCGCCTAACGAATCCTAATCGAGGGTTGACATCGTTTATAAAAGCTATAATAATTTGGGTTGCGAAAAGTCTTGCTCGGGCCGCCACGAATTTGCTGAATGTCTGAAATGCACAACTTGTTGACGGTCAAGGAAACGGCCAAGTACCTCCGCATCCCGCTTCCGACCGTTTACTATCTTGTGCAGCGAGGGCAGTTGCCCGCCATTCAGATCGGCGGCCGATGGCGGATCAAAAAGGCTTCGCTCGATAAAGATATCCTGAAGGAGGATAAGTCGGGGCAGCCCACCGTTCTCGTGGTTGATGACGACGAGAGCTTGCAGAGCCTGTTCAAGATTTTCTTGAAGAAGATCGGATTCAGCCGGGTCGTGGTTGGCACTGTGAAAGAAGCTCTCGCCGCGCTCGACAAGCAGCGATTCGATTTGCTTTTCCTCGATTTGAAGCTGCCTGACGGACCCGCGGACGACGTCTATGTTGCGGCCAAGGAAATAGATCCCGAATTGCCGATCGTGATCATTACTGGCTATCCAGACAGCGAAATGCTGGACCGCATCCTGGCGCTGGGGCCGGTTACGGTGCTGAAAAAGCCGCTCCAGGTCGAGCAGCTGCAGCAGACCGTGCGCATCCTCGGACACAAGGACGCCGCCAAACTGGCCGCCTGATTTCTCGCGCAGCCCCTTCGGGTGGAGCTATTGCGCCGGCTTCTTTTTTGCGGCAGCAGCCGCGAGTCTCGCATCAACCTCAGCCGCTTCGGTCGGATGGATGCTGTGATAGTAACTGTTCGATTTTGCCAGCTCCGGTTTCCCCATCAACAGGGCATCGAAACGTTCCCGCCGGCTGAGCTCGTAGACCTTGTCCATCTTGATGGCGTCGAACGGGCAAACTTCGACGCAAATCTGGCAGCTCATGCAGACTGAGATGTCGATGTCGAAGACCTTCGGGTAAAATTGCGGTTTGCCCAAGTAATCAGGCTTTTTGTCTTCGCTCTTGATGATGTAGATGCACTGCGGCGGGCATTCCTTTTCGCAAATCTTGCACGCCACGCAGCGGAGGCCCGCGTGCGGATCCTCGCCGTCGTAAGGCAGAAATGGGAAGTTGCGGTAGTTTTCCGGCAGCGGCATGCGCTCTTCCGGGTACTGCACCGTCGTTAGCCGATCTTTTTCGAAATAGCTGCCGAGAAAATTCCGGGCTGTCACAGCCATGCCCTTGAGGACGCCCGTTCCGATCATCGATCCACCTCTCCCATGACAATATCGACGCTGCCGAGAATCACCATCACGTCGGCGACGGTATGGCCCAGGCACATGTCTTCAAGAACCGTGAGGTTGATGAAACTCGGCGGCCGCACTCGATAGCGATACGGGCTCGCTCCGCCGTCGCTGATCAGGTAAAAGCCCAGCTCGCCTTTTGGTCCTTCAATTCGGCCGTAAGCCTCGCCCGGCGGCGGCTTGAAGGCGCGGATCTTTACCTTGGGGTTCATGACCGGCCCGGCAGGAATTTGCGCGAACGCCTGCTTAAGAATCTCGATGCTCTCACGCATCTCGAGCGCTCGCATCATCAGGCGGTCATAACAATCGCCGTGATCTCCCAGCGGCACGCGAAATTTGAATCGCGGATAAAAGCCGTAGCCGTCGACCTTCCGGATATCGTAGTTCACCCCGCACGCCCGCAGCATCGGCCCGGTGATGCCGGCGTTGATCGCCAGCTCTGCCGACAATCCGCCGACCTCCTGCGTGCGCGCGATCACGATTTCATTCCGGAGGATGAGCTTCTCGAATTCATCGAGAAAACGCGGGAACGCCGCCACGATCTTCTGCGCGCGCTGCATCCAATCCGGTCCTGCATCCACGCGGCAACCGCCGAAGCGCATGTAATCGCACATCATGCGCGAGCCGGAGAGGGATTCGAAAAGGTCGAGAATCTTCTCGCGTTCGCGAAAGGCGTACATCAGGGGCGTGCCCCACGCGCCCATGTCGTTGAGGAGAAAACCGAGCAGCGAGGTGTGATTTTGCAGGCGTGTTAGTTCGGCCAGGATGACGCGCAGATACTCGGCACGTTCCGGAACTTCGATGCCGGCCAGCTTTTCGACGCTGAGCGCATAGGCCCAGTTGTTGGTCATCGAGCAAAAGTAATCGAGCCGATCCGTGTAGGGCATCGTGCCGAGATAGCTGGTACGCTCGCCGATCTGTTCGTGATTACGATGCAGATAACCGAAGACCGGCTTGAGCTTGCGCACGATCTCGCCTTCCAGCGCGACATTCATGCGGAAAACGCCGTGGGTCGAGGGATGCTGCGGCCCCATCGAGACCTCGAGCAGCTCGCCTTCCAGCCGCGACGTCATTCCGGACGGTGGCGGCGCCTGTTCAAGTTCATGAAAACCAACGGCACTCATCTCAAAAGCCTGTCATTCTGAGTCGCAAAGACGACGAAGAATCTCTGACTGTTTCTGACCCGCCGCGCCGGGTGCCAGAAATGGTCAGAGATTCTTCACTGCGTTCAGAATGACAGATCATGATGGCGTCAGTTTTTCCGCGCCGTCCATTTGCGGACGCGCGACGTAATGCTCTTTCGCGCGCTCCAGCACCTCATCGTGCGGGGTCGGTTCGTACTCAAAGTCGTCCGGTTGCACGTAGTCTTTGCGCATCGGGTGATCTTCGAATTCGTCCCACATCAGAATCCGGCGCAGGTCCGGGTGTCCTTCGAAATAGACGCCGTAGAGATCGTAGATTTCGCGCTCCTGAAATTCAGCCGCGCGAAAAAGCGGCGTCATCGACGGTAGCCGCGCGCCCGCGCCACGATCGGCCGTCCGCGTTCGCACAATCACTGGCCCATGTTTGTGGGCGATCGAATACAGATGGTAAACGGCCTCGAGATAGCCGGGCATCTTCTGTTCCTCCGTTTGATCGATCTCCTTCTCCACGCCATCAACAATCTGCTTCACCTTTACCGTCTTTTTCACCACGCGATCCAGCCAATCGACACCGGTCACGTTCGAGCAGAAATCGAGTCGCAGCCTCGGATCCTCGCGCAAAAACTTGACCACCGCGACGGCGCGCTCATTCTCAAGCAGGAGCGATGGCTGATTCACCGGACCAGGATTGGGAATAATCTCGAGCTTCGCACCCGGGACTGCTTCTTCGGCGCGGGCTTTAATTGCCTCGAGTGAGTCCATTCGGTGTAGGCCGTCGTGTCCTCACGCGGCGAGGTGCGGCATCGCAACCTTCAAAGCCGCGCCTGCATTGACGCCGCACCTCGCCGGGTCGGGAGACCGCAGCCTACATCGCAGGCGGCGTTTCCTCATCGCTCGATCGTCGGCGGCTTGAAGACGTTCGGATTCAGCGAAGGCTCCAGATCGTGCGCGCCAAGCCCCGGCACCGGAAATTCGCTCGGCTGCGACTCCACGAGGTGCTCCGCCTTCTCCGGCCCGGTCAACTTTTGCTCGTCAATCTTCCGCTGCAATTCCATGAAGGCATGCAGCAGCGCCTCGGGCCGTGGCGGACAACCGGGGATGTAAACATCTACCGGAATATAGCGATCGATCCCCTTCAGCACGTTGTAACCCTGTTTGAACGGGCCGCCGGAGATCGCGCAGGCGCCCATCGCGATGACATACTTCGGGTCCGGCATCTGGTTGTAGAGACGAACCACTTGCGGCGCCATTTTCTTTGTTACCGTTCCCGCCACGATCATGAGGTCAGCCTGCCTCGGCGAGGGGCGGAAAACTTCACCGCCGAAGCGTGCGAGGTCATACCGCGACGCTGCGGTTGCGATCATCTCGATCGCGCAGCAGGCGAGTCCGAACTGCAGCGGCCAGATCGAATTGCGCCGGCCCCAGTTATAGAGATCCTCCATCGACGTGACCCAGATGCCCTGTTTTTGCAGCTCGCTGCGCAGCCCCTCCTCGATTTTGTCGCTCATCCGCCCGTTGCCTTTACTTCGCCCAATCTAAACAACCTTTGCCCCAGGCCCAAACGAGACCTTCCAGCAGGAGTAAAAGAAAAATGAGGATGGCAATAAAGGCTCCGACGGGCAGACCGGTGAACGCCACCGCGAACGGCACGAGAAAAATCGCCTCCACGTCGAAGATCAAAAAGATGATCGCGTAGAGATAATATTGGGAGCGGAACTGGATTTGCGCCTCGCCGACGGATTCCACACCGCATTCGTAGGTGGCGTTCTTCGCCGGTCCCGGTCTGGGCGGTTGAAGAAACCGCCTCCAGACCCAAGCCAGCGCGAGAGGTCCGAGTGGAAAAACCAGCGCCACGCCGCAGAGGACGACAAGGAAGAGATACGGATCCGGGGCCACGACTTACGCTAGGAGTGGATTAGCTGCGCTTGAGGACTGTTGTAGCGACGCCGCTCCGTCGGCGTAGGAGCGCGTGACCGGCTGACACCGATATTCACGGCGACGGAGCGCCGTCGCTACAACTGAGCTCATTCCGAGCGCACATATGAGTTTCAGTCGAGCTTTCAATAGAGCCAAGTGGGTTCAAAAAGATTTAGTTTGATCCCACTAATCGCTTCTACACTACCCCCTGGTCCAGCATAGCATTCGCTACCTTCCTGAACCCGGCAATGTTCGCGCCGTTGACGTAATTTCCCGGGGTGCCGTACTGCTCCGCGGTTTGAGCGCAAACCCTGTGGATCGCTTTCATGATCATCTGGAGCCGGCCATCGACTTCCTCGCGCGTCCAGGACATGCGCATGCTGTTCTGGGCCATTTCGAGCCCCGAAGTGGCGACGCCGCCGGCATTCGCGGCCTTGCCCGGACCGTAAAGGATTTTGGCGTCGAGGAACTGGTTCACGCCCTCGATCGTGGTCGGCATGTTGGCACCCTCCGAAACAACGTAAACCCCGTTTCGCAGAAGATTGGCCGCGTCCTTCGCGTTGATCTCGTTCTGCGTCGCGCTCGGAAAAGCGCACTGCGCTTTGTGATTCCAGAGCGGATTGTGATCGAGCGCCGGATCGAACGGCGTGTAAACCGCCTCCTTGAACCGATCCGCATATTCAGCGATCCGGCCGCGCCGCACGTTTTTCAACTCCATGATAAAGCTGAGCTTTTCCGCGTTAATTCCCGCCGCGTCGTAAATGTAGCCGGCGGAATCGGAAAGTGTGAGCGGCCGCGCGCCCAGGTTGATCAGTTTCTCGACCGTGTACTGGGCGACATTGCCGCTGCCCGAGATGAGACATTTCATGCCCTCGAGCCCTTCGTTCCGTGTCTTGAGCATCTCGGCGGCAAAATAAACCGCGCCATATCCGGTCGCCTGGGGACGAATGAGCGAGCCACCCCACCCGAGACCTTTGCCGGTCAGAACCCCGGTGAACTCGTTGCGAAGTTTCTTGTACATCCCGAAAAGGAATCCGATCTCCCGCGGTCCGACCCCGATGTCACCCGCTGGAACATCCCGATATGGTCCGATGTGGCGGCACAGTTCCGCCATGAAGGCCTGGCAGAAGTGCATCACTTCGTTGTCGCTCTTTCCCTTGGGATCGAAGTCCGAGCCGCCTTTGCCGCCGCCCATCGGCAGGGTGGTGAGCGCGTTCTTAAAGACCTGCTCGAAAGCGAGGAACTTCAGGATCCCGAGGTTAACCGAGGGGTGAAAACGCAGGCCTCCTTTGTAAGGCCCGATCGCGCTGTTCATCCCGATCCGGAACCCGCGATTTACCTGCACGGTTCCGCGATCATCCACCCACGGCACGCGAAACATGATGACGCGCTCCGGCTCCACCATGCGCTCGATGATTTTCGCTTTGCGGAATTCCGGGTGGCGCTCGAGGACGAGCGCCAGGGATTGGACGACTTCGAAGACTGCCTGGTGAAATTCCGGCTCGGCCGGGTTCTTGGCCTTTATCGCTGCGATCAATTCTGAAAGGTACTCTTGCACAGGCTATTGTGTTGGTTGGGCCGCCATGCCTTCGAGGAAATTGCCCGGTAGCATATGTCTGGGGCGGCCACGAAACAGAAGCACAAAATGGTAGGGACGCCGCGCTGCGGCGTCCAAAGGGCGGGCCATACCGGGATCACCTTCGAGCATCTATTGGTCTCGCCACGCTCGTCGGACGGCGCAGCGCGCCGTCCCTACCGCTGGTTCTGTTGCATTCCGACCTTGATTTAAAAATCGCGCATCGCTTTCTTCGACGCGGTGCGCGACTCCCTCGACCAGGTATTTGTTCTCGCCAAGCAGTGGCTCCTTTCCTGGTTCTCAGGCGCACCGGACTGGCTCCTGCAGATCATATCGAGCCTCATCAACATCTCAGCGATGCTCGGAGTGTTCCTCGCGCTCTTCGCGCTCATCTCGGTCATGGAACGCAAAATCCTTGCCCGAATCCAAAATCGCTACGGGCCCAATCGCGTCGGGCCATTCGGACTGCTCCAGCCATTGGCGGACGGCATCAAGTTGCTGATCAAGGAAGACATCGTCCCATTTCGCGCCGATAAGGTCGTGCACTTTCTGGCGCCGATCATGGTCGCTGCGCCCACCATTCTCGCTTTGGGCGTGATTCCGTACGGGCGGAACATGACGCCGTTCGCAATCGATGGCGGCATTCTGTTTTTCTTCGCCGTTGGTTCGGCGACCGAGCTCGCGGTTTTCATGGCCGGCTGGGGGAGCAACAATAAATTCTCCATGCTCGGCGCGATGCGGGCGATCGCGCAGATGGTCAGCTACGAGCTGCCGCTTCTCATCACCGTCCTTCCGGTCGTGATGATCGTCGGCTCACTCACGCCGGACGCGATTGTCGCGGCGCAAAGAGGCTACACCTTCGGTCTCGTCCCGCATTGGTTTGTCGTCACGCCCTGGGGCGCGGCAGCGTTTGTCCTCTTCTTTGTCTCCGGTCTGGTGGAATCGAACCGAACCCCCTTTGATGTGCCGGAAGGCGAATCCGAAATCGTTGCCGGACACATGACGGAATATTCCGGCTTCAAGTATGCGACCTTCTTCCTCGCTGAGTACTTCGGGATGTTCGCGATCAGCGGACTGGCGGTGACGTTGTTTCTCGGCGGGTGGCAGGCGCCGGTCGCCGCGCTCCAGTTTATACCCTCCTATGTGTGGTTCTTCGGCAAGCTCGGCGTTCTGCTCTTCGTCTTCATCTGGCTTCGTGGAACGCTCCCCCGGATGCGTGTCGATCATGTTATGAATTTCGCCTGGCGATTCATGCTTCCAATGGCGTTCACCTGCCTGGTGGCTGCTGCGATCTGGCACTATCAGGCGCGCGGAATCGCGGGCTGGCTCTGGTCGTTCGGCATCGTTGCCGCTGCTTATCTCGGCCTCTCCCGCCTGCTCGAGACCGGGAAGAGATTTGCTCCACGAGTGTATCGTTTCGCCGAATGAACACCGCTGCGTTTCTCGTCCTCGCCGTCGTGATCCTGGCGGGCGCGCTGGCCGCCGCCACGCTGCCAAAGCTGATCCATGCCGCGCTTTGTCTGGTGGTGGCGTTTGTCGGCATCGCCGCGTTCTACTTTCTGCTCGGCGCTGAGTTCGTCGGTCTGGTTCAGGTGTTCGTCTACGTCGGCGCGGTCGCCGTCCTGATCGTCTTCACCATTCTGCTGACGCGACGCGAAGAGGAAAACACCGCCGGCTTCAACTGGGGCGGCGTTGTGATTGCCGTTGCAGTTTTTGGCGGCCTGCTCTGGTCAATCCTCCGCACCGCAACGCCCTCGAGTGGTGCGGCGCTTGGCGAAGCGCTCACCGTGAAACGTATCGGGGAAGTGCTCATGACGGATTACGTCTGGCCGCTGCAATGTGTCGGGCTGCTGCTCACCGCGGCGCTGATCGGCGCGCTCGTGCTCGTGATGGAGGAAAGACGCTAATGCACGCGCGCAGAATTCTCGCTCGCCGACGATGACACCTACGCTCCAATCCTTCCTCATCATTTCCGCCGCGCTCTTCAGCATCGGCCTGCTCGCCGCCCTGAGCCGGCGTCACGCGATCTTCATCCTGATCGGGATCGAGCTGATGCTCGCCGCGGCAAACATTAATTTCGTCGCCTTCTGGCGGTTTGGTGCGGAGCCGCAACAACCCACCGGTGTGATCGTAGCGATTTTCTCAATCGCGATCGCCGCCGCGGAAGCGGCCGTTGGTCTTGCGCTCGTGATTGCTGTTTACCGCCACTATCGAACCACGAGCGTCGAGAAGCTCAATCAACTCAAAGGATGACTTCCTGGATTGTGGCCAACCTCTGGCTGATTCCCGCCGTCCCGCTTGCCGTCTCGTTGCTGATCCTCAGCCTGCCGAACGCGCAGCGCACCGTCTCGGCCGGGCTGGCGGTTCTCGGCCAATTCGTCGCATTCATCATCGCATTGCTCGCTTTTCTGCCGACGCTGCAAACGCCGGGCTTCCGCGCCTTTCACAACTTCACCTGGTTCACCTTTGGCGATCAGTCGCTCCGTCTCGGCTGGGTGCTCGATCCGCTCGCCGCCGCGATGCTGCTCATGATCACCGTCGTCGCGCTCTGGATTTTCGTTTTCAGCGTCGGTTACATGGCGGAGGACAAGAATTTCACGCGCTTCTTCGCCTACCTCTCCTTCTTCAGCGCCGCGATGCTCGGCGTCGTGATCGCCAACAGCCTGCTTCTCCTTTTCATTTGCTGGGAGCTTGTCGGGCTCGCCTCTTATTTGCTCATCGGTTTCTGGATCGAGCGGCCCAGCGCCGCGGCCGCCGCGAAAAAGGCATTTGTCGTCACGCGCATCGGCGACATCGGATTATTTCTCGGGATCCTCTGGCTCTACGGGAGCAGCGGCACACTACTTTTTTATGACGAGGGCCGCGGCTGCCTCGAGAGCACAGCGCTCATCGCACTGGGCGGTGGCGCCACCTCGATCGCGCTCCTGATCTTTTGCGGAGTCGCGGGCAAATCCGGACAGTTCCCGCTCCATGTCTGGCTGCCGGATGCGATGGAAGGCCCGACACCCGTCAGCGCGCTGATCCATGCCGCCACCATGGTGGCGGCCGGCGTTTTCCTCGTGGCACGCGTCTACCCACTCTTCGCCTTTGGCGGGATCCACGGCGTCACGCCTTCGCTCACCGTCGTCGTCTGGATCGGTGTCATTACCGCGCTCATCGCGGCGCTGATTGCGGTCGCGCAACCAGACATCAAACGCATTCTGGCCTACTCCACCGTGTCGCAGCTCGGCCTCATGATGGTGTCGCTCGGCGTCGGCGGCGTGGCGGCGGGAATCACACACCTGCTCGCGCACGGCTTTTTCAAGGCGCTGCTCTTTCTCGGCGCAGGCTCGGTAATTCACGGCTGTCATCACGAGCAGGACATCACCCGCATGGGCGGCTTGCGCAGGCAAATGCCGGTCACCTTCCTGGCCTACGCCATCGGCATGATGGCTTTGAGCGGCGTGCCGCTCTTCTTTTCCGGTGCCTGGACGAAAGAAGAAATCCTGCACGCGACCGGCCATTGGCCTGCTTCACGCGTGCCGCACTACCTCATGATGGCGGGGGTCGTTCTGACCGCGCTCTACATGACGCGGCAAATGATCTACGTCTTTTTCGGGAAGCGCCGCGCCGCTTCCGAACAGGCGCACGAAAGTCCGCGAGTCATGACATGGCCGCTGATCGTGCTCGCGTTTTGCACGGTCGTGTTCAGCCTGCTGCTCACCCCGGCGTGGCCGTGGCTCAACCAGTATCTCAGCGGCACAGCAGCCCACTTCGAGTTGCGGCGCTTGATTCAGCCGATGTTGTTCGTCTCGCTCGGGCTGGTCACGGCTGGCGTCGGTTTGGGTATCCTGCTCTACCGCGGCGCCGCTCCTCAAGACCCGATCGAGCAAGCGCAGCCGGCACTTTTCCGTTTCCTGCTCAACCGGATGTGGCTCGATGAACTCTATGCCCACAGCGTTGTCGCGACTAGCCGATCGGCCGCATGGCTTTCCGACTGGATGGACCGCTACGTCTGGGATGGATTGGTCCGAGCGCTTGCCGGTATCGGTCAGCTCTTCGGCATCCTCAGCCGCGGAATCGACGAGCGCGGCATCAACGCTGGCGTCGATGAGACCACTACCGGCGCGCGCGGCTTTGGCCGCGTGATCTCCGCAGCGCATTCCGGTCAGATCCAGACTTATCTCGCGGCGATTGGCGTTGCCATGCTGGGATTGCTTCTCCTTTACGCCTGGCTCGGATGATCACAGCGCTGATTCTTCTTCCGCTGGTCGGCGCGCTCTTCGTGAGCGCGTCGCGTCAGCATCAAGCCCGCGGCCTCGCGTTGTTTGTAAACGCGCTCACCGCGATGATCGCGTTCACTTTGTGGCAAAATTTCGACAGCGTGGCGGCCGGTCTTCAACTGGTGGAACGCCACCACTGGATTCCATCAATCGGCGCCGAATACCTCGTCGGAATCGATGGTTTGAGTCTGCTCCTCGTCCTGCTTACCTCGGTCGTCTTCCCCTTCGCGCTTCTCGCGCAGCCGGTGAACCGCGGCTTTTGCGCGCTCATGCTTGTGATGCAATCGGCGCTCTACGGCACCTTCACCGCGCAAAAC
>JBHENA010000003.1:17756-39353 GCA_046262275.1 Chthoniobacterales bacterium | reverse complement strand
GTGTCGCACTCCGCGATCGAAAGCGGAGACGCGCGAGAGAACCGCCGCGTGCACTGCCGCGGTCAGGGCGATATTCTGGCCGTCCTGGCCGTTCCCGTGGTCGGGCTAGCTGTCGGTTGCAGAGGCGTGGTGTTCTCCCGATGCGGTCGAGGGCACGCCGTCGGACGCGAGTGTATAGCTTTCCACACCGGCGCCGCCGCTGCCGGAGTTGAAGTGAATACTGACAAAGACCGCGCGGGGGAAGCGGTTCGCAAACTCAATGCGTTCTTCTAGCGAGACGCCGCTATCGGTGGAGCGCGTCATCTCGACCTTGAAGCCGGCCCGGAGGAGATGTTCGCGCGCGGTTAAGGCGACATCGAGCGCAAAGGCTTTTTCGGTGCCCGACCGGTTGGCGGTGCCTTGATCCATCCCGCCGTGGCCGGGATCGAGCACGATCGTCTCCACCTGTTGCGCCTCCTTGATCTGGCTCGGCCGCAGGACCGGCTCGATAATCTTCCCGACATCAACGGCGGAAATGAGCGTTTCGTTGCCCTGCTCTATCATTGGGAAGTGGGTGACGAAACGCACGCCATTGATGTAGAGATTGCTGGTGCCAGATTGCGCACGGATACCGCGGCGGTCGCTGCGCAGTGAGACGGTGCGATTCGCCTGGTTGAAGTCGGGGAACTGGTAGAACTCGGCCACGTTCGCGAAGGTCACGTATTGGCGGCCTTGCTGCCGGATGATGTTCCATTCCGCAGCGGAGGCGGTCGCGCAAAAAACAAGCGCAAGAATGCCTGCCCGTTTAATGAGACGCATGAGGCGGAAGCTAACAGCTTTGAACACGATTGCATTCCAGTCGCGCAGTAGAGCATGCGTCTCGCCTGCCCGTTTGATTTGCGCGTAAGCCAGAGGCATGCGCTACAGTTCTGCCCCGTGGCCGAACTGCCCAAAACCTACGATCCCGCCGCTGTTGAGCCGAAGTGGTATCGCCGGTGGATGGAGCGTGGAGATTTCCAGGCGGACGTCAATTCGCCCAAGCCGCCATTCTCGATCGTAATCCCGCCGCCAAACATCACCGGGGTCCTGACGCTGGGGCATGTGCTGAACAACACGATTCAAGACATTCTGGCCCGACGCGCGCGTATGCTGGGGCACGAAGTGCTCTGGCTTCCGGGAACAGATCACGCCGGCGTCGCGACGCAGACGGCGGTCGAAAAACATCTCTGGAAAACCGAGCGAAAGAGCCGGAAGGAACTTGGCCGCGAAGAGTTTCTCCGCCGTGTCGTTGAATGGCAGGACAAGCACGGCGGCATCATTATCGAGCAACTAAAGCGGCTCGGCTGCTCATGTGATTGGTCGCGCCTGCGCTACACCTTCGATGACGCATACGTGCGCGCGGTGAGCGCGGTCTTTGTCGATCTCTATGACAAAGGGCTCATCTATCGCGGCCGCCGGATGATCAACTGGGACCCGAAGGCCCAGACGGCGCTCTCGGACGAAGAAGTGATCCCGACCAAGCAGAAGGGCAGCCTTTACTGGGTCCGGTATGAGCTAGTGGATGAACCCGGCCGCTTCCTTGAAGTCGCGACCACGCGACCGGAAACAATCATGGCCGACACCGCCGTCGCAGTGCATCCGAAGGATGCGCGCTATCGAGCTGTGATTGGCAAGGACGTTTGGCGGCCACTTGCGCGCGGAAAATTGCCAATCGTCGCTGATGAAGCGATCGATCCGGAGTTCGGCACGGGCGTGCTCAAGGTCACGCCTGCGCACGACAAGCTCGATTTCGAAATTGGACAACGTCACAAGCTGCCGATCATCGATGTGCTGCACGCCGACGGGCGGATCAATTGTCCCGCGGTACCCGACCTGGATGGTCTTGATCGATTCGAGGCGCGGAAGAAGGCGGCGGAGTTGTTGAAGGAGCAGGGGCTGCTCGGCAAAGAGGAGCCGTATGAAAACAACGTCGGCTTCAGCGAGCGTGCCGGTGTTCCGATCGAGCCGCGCTTAAGCGAACAGTGGTTCCTGCGTTATCCGAAAACGCAGGAAGCGCTGGCCGCGGTGCGCGAACACCTCATCCGCTTCTTTCCGCAGCACTGGGAGAAAGTTTATGTGCAATGGCTGGAGAATATCCAGGATTGGTGCATCAGCCGCCAGATTTGGTGGGGCCATCGCATTCCGGCGTGGTATGGGAATGTAGCGCATGCCTCCGGCTTGCGCCGTGACGAAGCACGCAAGCCGGAGGCATGCGCTACATTCCGCGGCTTCGACGAGTACGCGGAGCTAGATATTTCGCGGCGCAATTTGCCGCACTGGCAACAGCAAGGCGCCACCTACTTTGTCACTTTCCGATTGGCCGACTCTTTGCCGCAGGACAAACTGGCCCAGCTCGAGGAAGAAAGGCGTCTCTGGTTGACCCGACATCCGGAGCCTTGGAGTGATGCTGTGCGCGCCGAGTACTACCGGCGCTTTTCAGCAAAGCTGGATGAATGGCTCGACGCAGGTTTTGGCTCCTGCGTGCTGAAGGACGAACGCGCCGGCCGGGTCGTGGCCGACGCGCTAAAGCATTTTGATGGGGAGCGGTACGAACTCGGATCCTGGATCGTGATGCCGAATCATGTGCACGCGATCGTGACCCCGCGGGCAGGCAACGAGTTGAGTGCAATTCTGCATTCGTGGAAATCGTTTTCGGCACATCAGATCAACAAGGTCCGAGGGCGAACGGGCCGACTCTGGCAGCACGAGACCTATGATCACATTGTTCGTGATGAAGAGGCGCTCTACCGGATTTCTGATTACATCGAGCGCAACGGGGAGCGGGTCGGGGTTATCGTAGCGCATGCCTCCGGCTTGCGCCGTGACGAAGCACGCAAGCCAGAGGCATGCGCTACGAATGAGGTCCGCGTGCAGCTAGAATCCCCCGGCGCTGACTGGGTGCAGGATCCCGATACGCTGGACACCTGGTTCTCCTCCTGGCTTTGGGCGTTCGAAACGATGGACCCACAGACGCGAGCGAAGTTTTACCCGACCTCGATTCTCGTGACGGCTCCAGACATCATCTTCTTTTGGGTCGCGCGCATGATCATCGCTGGGCTCGAATTTAGCCCGGGGAAATCCGAGCGGCTCGAGGAGAACATCCCCTTCCGGCACGTCTTCTTCACCGGACTTATCCGTGACAACAAGGGTCGCAAAATGTCGAAGTCTCTGGGTAACTCGCCTGACCCGCTAGATTTGATCTCGAAGTATGGCGCGGATGGATTGCGCTTCGGGCTGATGCGGATCGCGCCCAGCGGGCAGGACATTCGCTTTGACGAAAAGCAGATCGAGGAGGGGCGGAACTTCGCGACCAAGCTCTGGAACGCGGCGCGGTTTCGGCAGATGCAAAACGTAGGGGAAGTTTCCGTAGCGCATGCCTCCGGCTTGCGCCCGGGGGAAGAACGCAAGCTGGAAGCTTGCGCTACACTCTCAATTTACGCCCAGGAAGTGCTCGCGCGTCTGGACGAGACGATCACCGCGATCGAGGGAGCTTATCGCGAGTATCGCTTCAACGAAGTCGCGCAGCGACTCTACGATTTCTTCTGGAGTGATTATTGCGACTGGTATGTGGAAGCGGCCAAGACTGACATCTTCGCGGACGAGGAAGTGCGGAAGAGATCAGCGCTCGCAGTCATGGATCATGTATTGTCCGCGGTGTTACGACTGCTGCATCCTTTCATGCCCCATGTAACGGAGGAACTCTGGACGCTGCTCGGGTTTGCTCCAATTGGCGCGGATCGAGAGGGTTCGATCCAGTTCGCCTCGCCTCCCAAAGTTAGCCAGTCGCTCTGTCCCTCTGACGTGCGTGAGCGGGTTGCATCCATTTACGCGCTAGTCCAGGCGGGGCGTAATCTCCGGGCGGAATCGGGCCTGCCATCGAACAAGAAGTCGCGCTTCGTCTTGCGAACATCGGCCGCATGGGTTGCGGAGGAGCTGCCAACGATATCACGGCTTCTCAATGCGGAGGAGCTCGTGCTCGACGCTGAATACCAACCCGACGCCGGGGTTCCTGTTGCGGCTACCAAGCTTGGTGAGTTGCATTTGCTCATCGCGGGCGCTGATAAGGAAAGGGAGCGCGAGCGTCTCGAGAAGGAAATCGTGAAGTTGCGGGAAGAATTGCGCACTGTGAACGCGAAGCTCGCGAATTCGTCGTTTCTTGATCGCGCCCCAGCAGCGGTGGTCGAGGAGCATCGCCGGCGCAAAGCAGACTTTGTGGAGCGGCTCGCGCAGCTGACTCGCGCGCGGGACGCACTCTAGCATGCAGGTTGGAGGGATTGGCCTTCGCCAGGTGTTGCGTTTACGTTTCTGCAGCTACTGGCGCGCGCGATGAGCATCTGGAAGAAACTCTTGTGGATCGGCGTGACGATCCTTGGCCTTACCGCCATTACAGTGCTGGCGCTTTCGCGTGGCGAGCAAATCAGCGCCTTGTGGATCATAGTGGCGGGGCTTTGCAGCCTCTCGATCAGCTACCGTTTTTACAGCAAATGGCTGGCGACAAAGGTGCTCGTTCTGAACGATGAACGGGCGACTCCCGCAGTGGTGCAGGAAGACGGAAAAGATTTCGTGCCGACGAACAGGTGGATGGCATTCGGGCATCACTTTGCCGCCATCGCCGGCCCGGGGCCGCTCGTTGGACCGGTTCTCGCAGCGCAATTTGGATTTCTACCGGGGACGCTTTGGATCTTGATCGGCGCCACGCTCGGCGGCGGTGTGCACGACATGATCGTGCTCTTCAGCTCGGTGCGACGGCGCGGCAAGACGCTGGGGCAGATGGTGAAAGAGGAGATCGGCCCGGTGATTGGCGCGCTCGCGCTCGTAAGTGTGCTCGCGATCATGATTATTTTGATCGCGGTGCTTGCGCTCGTCGTGGTGCAGGCGCTGGCGAAGAGCCCGTGGGGTGTCTTTACAATGGCCACTACCATTCCGGTGGCATTGATCATGGGGATAGGGTTGAAGAGCGGGCGGATCGGAGTTGGGTGGATCACCGCATTTGGCTTGGCTGGCCTCGCGTTTGGCGTCTGGGGCGGGCAATTCCTCTCGCATTTTCCGACGGTGCAAGCCTGGTGCACGCAGGACGAGAAATGGCTCGCCTGGGCGCTGATGATCTATGGCTTTGCCGCGTCCACTCTGCCGGTCTGGCTGCTGCTGACGCCACGCGATTATCTCAGCACCTTCCTCAAGCTCGGCACCGTCGCGGTGATGGCGCTCGCTGTTGTCCTGATTCGGCCGACGCTGCTGATGCCTTCCATTTCGCGCTTCATCGATGGCTCTGGTCCCATCTTTGCCGGCCCCGTGTTTCCCTTCGTCTGCATCACGATTGCTTGTGGTGCGGTCTCGGGGTTCCACTCGCTGATTGCTTCCGGCACTACTCCCAAAATGGTCGCGCGCGAATCGCGCATCCGCGACATCGGCTACGGTGCGATGGTGGTCGAAATGATGGTCGCGTTGATGGCGATGATTGCCGCATGCGTGCTGGAGCCGGGGGAATTCTTCGCCATCAACAGCAAGGGAGCGCCCGCCGAGGTGGTGGCGAAGATCAGCGCCGCGGGCTTTCCAGTGACAGAAGCCGGGATGCAGCAGCTCGCCGACAATCTCGGCGAGAGCACAATGTTTGGCCGTGCAGGCGGCGCGCCAACTTTCGCGGTGGGAATGGCCCACATGTTTGCGCGCGTTTCTTCGAACCCGACCGCGCTGGCGCTTTGGTACCACTTCGCGATCATGTTCGAGGCGCTCTTTATCCTGACGACAATCGACGCGGGAACGCGTGTCGGCAGGTTTCTCCTTCAGGATGTGCTGGGGAACCTGTGGCGGCCGCTGGGCAACACGAAATCGTTGCCGGCGAATCTTTTCTCTAGCCTCTTGCTGGTGGGAGCGTGGGGCTGGTTTCTTTACCAGGGCGTGGTCGATCCGCTGGGCGGCATCAACAGTCTCTGGCCGCTCTTTGGCCTGGCCAATCAACTCCTGTCTGTCATCGCACTCTGCCTTGGGACGACAATCTTAATTAAGATGGCGAAGCTGCGTTATCTCTGGGTCACGCTCCTGCCGCTTTGCTTTATGTGCGCGGTCACGTTTTCCGCCGGCTTCATTAAAATCTTTTCCCCCGACCCTCGGATCGGCTTCCTCAGCGGTGCCGATGACCTGGCGCAGCGCGCGCTTTCGGGAGCTCCGGAGCAGGCCGCGGGACTGATCCGGCAGGCCGGCGTCTGGCGCTTTGACGCGCTGGTGGCGTTCGGGTTTCTCGCGCTTGTGCTGCTGATCTTGAGCGGCTGCGCCATGCAATGGTGGCGCCTCATCCGCGGCAGCGAACGCGTCGTTCTACACGAAAGCGAATTCGTGCCGCTGACGCGGGCGCAGTCCGGCGTCAGCTGAGTTGCTAGCGGCGGCGAAGCGGAACGGCGATCTCCTGATCGCGGCGCAGCAGGATGACCTGGCCATCTCCAATCGACTTGACGGTGATCTGATACGTCTGGTTGCCGACAAGCAAGCCGAAGACCTGACCTTCCGTCATGGTTTTCCCATTGATAATCGCGAACCTACCGCCCTGGTCGACAGTGATGGAGCTGACGATGAACGAGGCGGGAGAAATCTCCGGGCCGGCATGCTGCTCGGTCGTGGCCATGGTCTGTTTCGGCGCGGGTTTCCAGCCGATGGGCCAGAATGGGTTCCGGCTATTATCTTCCATGGTGAAGGAAGATTTGTTTTTCACTTCCAAGGCAGGCACTTCCGCGTTGCCGGCGTTTTCCGGGGCGGGAACTTCGGCCGCAAAGATTCGCAGCGCGAGCAAGCCGAAGATGAGTGTGCAGGCAGGCTTCTTCATCGCTTCATGATGGCTGAACTCGCGGTCAGGCTGACCTGCTGAAACTGCGGATTGTCTCCGACGGCTTTGATGCTGAGGCGCGGAATGGTGAGCAGCGGCTCGCTATTCTCCAAATCGGCCAGGGCTTTGCCGAGAGTGGCGAAGTCGGTTTGGGGCAGATCGATCAACCAGGTGTATCGCATCCATTCCGACATCTCGGGCTCCTTATAGGCAGTGCTGTTCTCGAGGCGGACGGTGGCTTTCTCGATCTGTTGATTGGCGAAGAAGAGCTTCATCCGCGGCGGGAACCAGGCGATGGGCGCGCCTTCCGGACTCAAGGATTTGAGAGCGGCGAAGCGCGTGGTGGCGGCGGTAGCCTGCTGCTCGAGGTTGGTCGCCTTCATCATCTCGCTCTTGGAGGAATCGAGCTTTGCCTGAACGCTTGCGATGGTGGCCTCGGCGGTGGCGCGTCCTTTGTTGAGAGGGCCAAGGAAGAAGCTGAAGTAAACGTAAATCAGCACGACGAACCCGAGCCCGCTCAGGGCGAGCTTTTGAATCTGATCTTTGCTGAGTTTGGTCTGGTTCATTTCTTCGGCGCGCGTGGCGTGGGAGCTTTCGCGGGTTCGCTGTTCGGCGGGGCGAAGGTGACAGTGATAATGTAGCGAGCCATGGCCATGTTAGCGCCGGCAACGTTCACGATCGTGTCGAGGTCTTCCAGCGTCTTAAATTCGACTTTCACATCCGGGTAATTCTGGCCGAGCTGCTCGCTGAGCAGTTGCCGCAGCTCTTCTGCGGCGGAGCGAGGCTCACGCCCGGCGGCAATGCCTTCCATTGTAACGGTGACCAGTTTGCTGTCGTCGTTCACCGCGCCGTCGATGCTCGTCAGTTGCGCATTGGGCGCCACGCAGCGGGAGAGAGTTTGCAAAAGCGGCGCCCAGAAAAAGCGGCTTTCCACCATCGAATCGAGCACCTTGGTCGTGCTAATGATTCCGTTCAGCTCCGCGGAGCGCTTCTGCGCCGCCGTCACCTCCGGCTCGACCTTTGCCCAGTCGCGTTGCACCGCAGCGAGGCGGTTTTTAATCTCCAACGTTTGGTAAGCCTTCCACATATAGAAGAGCACCATGAGCGTGCCGATTGCCGCCAGCACCATGATCCCGATCTTGAGCGGATCGCGCTGGCGCTGTCTTTGCTCGAAAATCTCCTCGTGGAGGAGGTTGAGATGAAGAGCCATGATCCCTAATTCCGCAGGTATTCAAAAGCGGCGCCGCAGGCGACGTTCAGGGATACAAATTCGTTCGGCAACGCCTGGCGCTTGGCCGCCGGGAGCGCTACTTCGCAGGTCTCGAGCGGGTCCCAAATCTCACAGGGGAGGCTGAGTTCGTCGCTCAAGGTTTGCAGGATGGTCTCCGTTCGGGCCAGACCGCCGGAAACAAAGATGCGGTGGATGCTTTCCTCGCGTTGACCTTCAAAGAAGCCGATCGAATTCCGCACTTCCGTCGCCAGACGGGTGAGCGATCCTCGGCAGATTTCGGCCATCCCAGCGTCGCCTTCGTTCATCATCAGCTGGGCTGCGTTCGCGTCGAGCGCGCCGTCGGCGGTTAATGCCTGGGTAAGCGACTTGCCGCCGTAGTCGACGCTGCGCACGAGCACCAATTCTTTCTTGCTCCCGATGAGCACCGTGCTTTGCAGGTGGCCCATGTCCAGGAGGAGGAAGGTGTCGTTGGCAAAAATCTGTGGGTAAGCAAACTCGAACGCGTTGAAGGAACAGACCGGCGCAAGCTGGAGGATGTCCGCCGCCATCCGGGTTTTGCCCATCGCCTCCGAAATTTGTTTTACGGTGGGACGTAGCATGCCTCCGACGAGATACTTTTTCTTCGGGACGCCATTTGCAGGCGCGTCGTCAGTGTTGGTCGCGCTGCCGTTCGCATGGTCGCCGTTGCTGCCGTTGGCAGAGACGGGGGCGCAATCGAGCACGAAGTCTTTGCATTCCTGGTTTAGAACCGCGAGGCCATTGAGACGAAGCGCGTTGCGGAGGAGATCGACGGGTGTGTCGGGTTGCTCGATGATGCGCAGCAACGAGGCGGGATCGGAGATCGCGACCGCGCAGCCTTTCGCGCTGCTCCCAAGGTCCTTGAGCAAAAGCTTCAATTGCTGCGCCAGCTCGTCCGCCGTGGTCATATCCTCGGGGACTTCGCGCGAGGCGTAGCTGGTCAGCACATAGCGGGCATCGCCCTTGCGGTGAAGCAACACCCCCTTAAAGACATGCTTCCCAAGATCGATCCCAATAACAGAATTGCCGCGCTTCGCCATGGTGCTCCCAATCCATGTAGCGAAAAGTGTGCCGACACCGCCGTTTTCCCGGCTCTCTTCGGGTAAAAGCCGACCTCTGGCTAAGCAGCAGCCGGGCGGTAGCCAAAAAATCTCCGGGCCTTGATGATTTCGACCACCTCCGGTGGCACCATTTTCTCCCAGGCCGCGTCTCCGGACTGGATTTTTTGGAGCGCGTCCGGGGGATAAATGCGCAGGTATTCGGGGTTGTAATTCTTCACCTCGTGGATGAAGTCGTTCTCGATCAGATAACGGAAAAGCGAGCGTAAGTTGGGCGCCACTTCCAGGGTAGTGGCGGTGAGCAATTTCCCCGTCGGTTCATCAATCATCGGGTAGACGTAGAGTTTCAGGCCGCTTTTGAACATTCGACCCAGCGCTTCCAGAATGCCGCCTTCGAGGTTGAGATAATACTTCTCGTCGAAGATCTCCATCAGGCTCGGAACACCCATCACGAGGCCGATCATCCTGTTCGTGTAGCGAGCGAGATACCCCGCCAGCCGGTAGTATTCGCCAAACTTCGAGATCAACACTGTTCGGCCGAGCGCCCCAAGGATGTCGACTCGCGCGAGGAAGTCCGCGTGGTTCAACTGCCCTTCGGAGAGCAGATTTTCGAGCGTCATCTCCATCAGCACCACGAGATCCTGCTCGGAATAATTGCATTGCTGGAGGAAAATGGTTCGTGCGCCGTTCAGCATGTCATTTGTGGCGTAGGTGACTGGCCGAAAACTGCCCCGCTCGACCAGGATCGCCTTTTTGTAGAAGACCTCCGCCGGCTGGACCGTCTCGCCATCCGCGGTGAACATGACCGCGTTCGTCAGGCCCTGGCTGACCAGCTGCAGGCTCATCAGGCGGTTGTCCACCGTCGCGTAAGCCGGACCGGAAAATTTGATCATGTCGACCTGGATGCGCTCGTCCGCCAGATTCTCCTGCAACGATGCGATCAACTTCTCCGGCTGGTGATGATAAAACGCGCCGTAGAGCAGATTCACGCCCACCACGCCGAGCGCTTCCTGTTGATCGACGTTCGCCTCATCCAGCATCCGAACGTGGATGATGATCTGGCTCGGCTCTCCTCTGGTTTCGGTTTGGAAGCGCACCCCCAGCCAGCCGTGCGATTCATTGCGCTGCTTGAAGCTCCGCGCCGCCACCGTGTCGGCGAAGACAAAGAACGTCCGCTCCCCGCCGAACTTGGCGTCCAGCCGCTCGACCAGGAGAGCATACTCGTGATCGAGCATCGTTTGAAGGCGGTTACGGCTGACGTAGCGGTCAGCGGTCCCGTAGATCGCATCGCTGAACGTCATATCGTATGCGGACATCGTCTTAGCCACGGTCCCGGCAGCACCGCCCACATGGAAAAAGCGCCGCGCTACTTCCTGTCCCGCCCCGATCTCCGCGAAAGTTCCGTACTTCTTCGCGTCGAGATTGATCTGGAACGCCTTCTTGTTTGTCCCGACGTCCATTTCCGCCTTCATACGCTCAAGATGTGGACAAATCGGGCCTTCTCAACCGGGCGGAATCCTGCATCGGCGTCTTCGCACGCGCCGCGCGTGGCGAAGCGGCTACAGCCGCACGCGTTCGGCGCTGTTCGCCGGAATCCAGCCGCGCAGATCGTTCGGCAACGCGGCGTAGATCCAGTCGCCGCGCGTGCTCAGGATCTTGATCTCGCTGCCCGCCGGCAAAGCCAGCACGCTGCCTGCATTATCTGCCGTCGCGAGTCGGGCTTCAATGTTCTTGCCCGTCACTACGGCAAGCGCACGTCCTTTCCTGCCGACCTCCAGCCAGTAAAGAACGCCTGCCGCAGTTGCCAGCACGAGAGCCGAAATAACGGCCAGTCCCAGAAGCGCTGGCGAGCGACGGCGCGGCAAAAACAGCCCGGCAAGAGCAAAGGCGCAGATCCAAAACGCCGCCGCGGCGGCGACAGAAAGCCCTCCCGGAGACGCGCGCGAGGTGAGGCGGTCTGCCCACGTTGCTTTTAATTCCAGCGCACGAGCCTTATCCCGCACCACGCGCAGATTCGCTTCGGCTTCGGGATGCTGCGGTTCGAGAAGGAGAGCGCGTTCGTAATTAAGGATCGCCCGTCCCAGATCGCCGCTCCGATACCGCGCGTTGCCAAGATTATAGAACAACGCTCCGCTCGTTAGGCCGGCGGCGACGGCTTCTTCATAATGCTTGATCGCTTCCGCGAAACGTCCGGCGCCGTACTCCTGATTCCCTTTCGCAACCGCGTCGCCTCCCTGCGCCCAAGTCTCACTCGCCCACGTGCAAGCGAGCAGGGCGAGCGCACAGGCGAGATGGGGCAGCGAGATCGTCGAGCAGCTCATGCGTGCAGGCTTTCCACGAACTCCAGAATCTCCCGTCGCCGTTCAGCAGAAAGCGATCGGTTGCCATTTGCGCCGCCGCTGTAGCGCAGCTCGTCGCTCTCTTCAAAGAGGGCGCGCAGCTGTCGACGCGCAACATCATCCAGACGAAATGCCTCTGCCGCCTTGTCAGCGTCCACGAGGTTCGGATCCAGATTTCTCGCCAGTGCGGTTTTCACCTGCACGGCGCGAGAAGCGTCGGCCACATACTGTTGCGGCGTGGCAGCAGCGCGCCGGAGCTTTCGCTGCAGCTCCGCCGCCTCCTGCTGCAATCTCGCGACCCACTGCGCCTCGCGATCAGCTAACCGCGAACGTCGCAGCGTCGATACGATCCAGCCGATCAGCGTGAGCAGCGGCAGAATTTGCGCTGCCCAGAAGGACCGGCGGGTATACAGCGGAGCAAAGCTTTGGATGGTGGGGGGCCGGTCATCCAGTTGTGGCAGGATATCGTCTGCCTGCTTCGCGGGAGCGGGCGTCGCAGTCGCCGTCGGCGGGACGGGCGGGGGAGATGCAGCTGCCACCGCGGGAGTGGCGCTGCCCGCGGCTTCGCCCGTGATGCGGAGCGGGATCTCCTCGCTCCGCAGCGTAACGTAGTTTTCTTTTACAGGATCGAAGAACGAAAAAACGAGCGGCGGAAGCTTCTCCTTCTTCTCTTTCGCGCTGAGCACCGTCTCGAAGCTTTTCGTGCCGCTGATCCCGACATCGTCGTCCTGATTGAACGTGCCGGAGGGCGGATACTTGTGCCAGCCCCTCTCGTCCGCCAGCGCCGGAGCGCTCACCCGATCGAAGTTCCCGCGCCCGGTGATGGTCGCGGTGACGGTGACCGGGTCGCCGGCTTGCGCGCTCTTCGGGTTCGCATCGGCTTTCAAGGTGAAGGTCCCCACCGCACCGGAGAACCCCGCCGGCGCGTTCGGCGGAAGTGGTTTCACCTCCAGGGTTGCAGCCTCGCTTTTCAATTTCACCTCCTGCGGCACGGAAGGCGCAAAGGCTGGGTCGTTGAAGAAGTTGTTGAAAAATGGATCGTCGAACAGATCGCGCGGCAAGACCGGATTGCGCTGACCGCCTCGAGCCACCCGCACGATGGGGCTGGCCTCCGCCGGACCAATCTCGATTTTACCAGCGCGCGCCGGAGAGATCGCCGTCTTGAAGATGAACAATTGGTAAGTGCGGCCGTTGATTGTCTCTACCGTCTGTCTCGGCTCCGATAATTTCTGCATGGTAAAGCCTTGACCGGCGATCTCCACTCCCCCACCGAGCGATTCAACTGGCGCGCGCATATTCAACCCGAGCCGGATCTGCACCGGGACCATTTCACCCACGTAAGCGACCGACTTCGGCAGAATCATTTCCACAAATCCGATCTGCGCTGGATCCACCTTCGCGCCGCCGCTGTTGTTGCGTCTGGAGCGGGCGGCTTGTCCGGGCGAGTTCACCACGTTCAAACTCAGCTCCGGCGTCTGGTATGATGTGCCGGCGACCTCCACGCTCTGCGGAGGGATTTTGAACGTGCCGGGTTTCAACGGCATGATGGTGTAGTTGAAAACGAAGCTGTAGCTAACGTCGAAGTTCTGCATTTGGTACTGGCGCGAGACACCCGCCGAACGGATGTCGAGGCCGTCAACCATGATCTCGCCCGGCGGCTTCGGCTTCGAAGCGCCCGTAACTTGAATCTCGAGCTGCACCGGCCGGCCGACGGCTGTTTCGGACTCCGTCAGAACGGCCGTTACTTTGGGATCAGCCAGTGCGGAAGGAGCGGCCGCGCAGGCAATCAGCGCGAGATGCAAGGCTCCTGCTCGCGCCAGCGGCAAAAGGATCGATCTCGCCATCACGTCTGAAGAATAAACCACTAATCATCCGCTCCCTACCAGTCGTTATAGACACGGCGCACTGCCCTGCGTTCATCGAGCTGCACGCGCGCTTCCTCATCTTTCAGCGCTTGTAGCAACCGTTCCGCCTGTTCCTGGCTCATCTGGTTTTCTTTTTCAGGTTGCACTTCGGCGGGCTCGGTGACCGCAGAATTCTCGGCTCGATCCTGTGGCGCGCCTTTCACTTCTCCACTCGGTTTTTTTTCAGGGGAATTCCCAGGCGTCGCAGCAGGCGTGGGCGAACTCTGCTCACTCTTTGCGCCTTCTCCCTCACCGGGCGTAGGCGAAGGCGAGGACGCGCTCTCATTTGCTCCCGGTGAGGGGGATGGGGTCGCACTCTCGTGGCCTGGTGTGGGCGACGGTTGTCCCTGCTCCCCAGATGAAGGGCTGGGGCTTCCTGCATTTTCGGGAGAAGGCGACGGAGTGGGTGAGCGGCCCTCTTTCTCATCGGGCGATGGAGAAGGAGTTGCGCCCGGGTTTTGCTGGTCGTTTTTGTTGTCCGATTTCTTCTGCTCGTTGGATTGATCCTGCGCCTGGTCGGGCTTCTTCTCGTCGCTTTGCCCGGATTGATCTTGTTGCTGCTTCTGTTGCTGGTCTTTCTTTTGGTCTTTTTTGTCCTGCGGTTTCGGAGAGGGCGAGGGCGTAGGCGTGGGGTTGGGCTGCTGTTTCTGTTGTTTTTTCAGCTCCTCGATTTTGTTCTTCACAAATTCGAGGTTCTCTTTCGCCTCCTTGTTCTCCGGCTCGCGCTTCAGGGTCTGCTCGTAGTGCTGCAGCGCGTTGCTCCAGTCTTTCAGCTTCTCATCGATTTGTTTCCGCGTTTCTCCGCGCTGGTAAAGCGTATTGCCCAGATTGTAATGAGTCCGGCTTTGCAGTTGTTGATCGGGAGAGAGGAGCGCGTGACTGAAGGCTTGCAGCGCCGTGTCGTAGTCCTTCATTTTGTAGGCGGCGGCGCCGGAATCGAACTGAAGCTTATCCGCGGCGGAGCTGTTCGGATGCTCCTGCAGCGTCTGCTGGAACTGCTCAAAGGCTTCCTTAAACCGCTCTTCCCGGTAGGCATCGAGCCCCGGTGATGCCGCCGGCGCGAAATGCGCACACACCATGAGACCGGCCGCGGTGGCGAGCGCGCGCACTTTTCTCGGCGTGCTTTTGAACTGCCGCCGAATTCCTTTCCGCTCCTTAATGAGCAGTGACGAAGCGAGCGCAATCAGGCCCGCCCCGAGCGGCCACTGATATCGCTCGATCGGCTGGCGCGACATGCGCGCGTCGATCTCGCCCGCCTGCATCTTTGTCACCCCTTCCGAATACAATTGCCGCATCGTGGCTGGCCCGCTCGTGAGCGGAAGGAACACCCCGCCGGTACTCTGCGCGATCTCGCGCAAACGCTTTTCGTCCAGCTTCGATTTCACCACCTGCCCGCTGCTGTCTTTCACGAAAGCGGTCCCGCCTCCCTGTCCGGGGAGCGGAATCAGCGAACCTTCCGGCGTCCCGACGCCGACGGTGAAGACGCGAACGCCAGCATCCGCCGCGCTTTTCGCGGACTTCACCGCATCGCCCGCCAGTTCTTCGCCATCTGTGAAAATGATGAGCGCGCGATTCCCGACCGCTGATTTTCCGAAGGTGTTAACCGCGAGCGTGATTGCTTCCGTGATATTTGTCCCTCCTTCCGGGATCACCTTCGTGTCGAGGTCATTGAGCGTTTCGACCGCGGCGTCGTAATCGATCGTGAGCGGCGCCTGCAAAAATGCGCGGCCGGCAAAAGCGATCACGCCGATGCGATCGCCGCGCAACTCGCCGATGAGGTCCTGCGCGGCCAGCTTCACCTGCTGGAGGCGGTTGGGCGGCACGTCGTTGGCCAGCATGCTGCGCGAAGTGTCGACCGCGATAATGAGGTCGAGGCCCTTCCGTTTTACCTCTTCGTAAATGTATCCGAAGCGCGGCTGCGCGAGAGCGGTGATGGCGAGCCCGAGCCCCAGCAGGACGAGCCCGAAGCGTAACGCGCGGCGGAGACGATTGACGGTCGCACCGAGCTGCGGCAGCAGTCTGGGCGAGACGAAGGCGCTGAGACGCGCTGCGCTGCGGCCTTCTGCGACAACGAACAAAGAGGCGAGCGCCGGAAGAAGCAGCAGAGCCCACAGCCATTGCGGTGCGGCGAATGTCATAGACTACGCCGCATCACGGCAGTTTCTTCCACACGGTTTGCGACAAGAGAAGCTGCGCCAGGAGCAGTCCGCACCCCGCCATTAAGCAGGCGGGGAACAGCTCGCGGTATTGCTGAAATTTCTTCACGCTCACGGTCGACTTCTCCAGCTTGTCGATCTCCCCGTAAATCTGCTCGAGCGATTTCGTGTCCGTTGCGCGGTAGAACTTTCCGTCGGCAACACGGGCAACTTCTTTCAGACCGGCTTCGTCGAAATGCACGCGCCCGTTCTGGTAGAGAATATTACCAGAGCCATCGGTGATTGGACGTCCCGTGGCCCGATCAAAGACTGGCACGGGAGCGGTCCCGTTAATGCCGGCGCCGATCGCGTAAAGATGGATGTTAAGCGCCTTCAATGCTTCGGCTGCGGTGATCGGCGGGATTTTCCCGGCGTTATTTTCTCCGTCCGTCAGGAGAACAAGCGCGCGGCTTTTTGCGCCCTTGTCGTTCAGCCGGCTGGCCGCCGCTGCCATTCCAGAGCCGATGGCAGTGCCGTCTTCGACGAGCCCGACTCGGACCCGGTCTAGGTTTTGCAAAAGCCAGTCGTGGTCCAGCGTCATCGGGCTGACAACATATGGCCGGCCTGCAAAGGCTACGATACCGATGCGATCGTTCGGTCGCGCCTCAATGAAGTTCCGCGTCACTTCGCGGATGGCATCGATTCGCGTCGCTGGATCGCCGCCGATCGTGAAATCCTTCGTTAACATCGAGGCGGAGACATCGAGCACCACCATGATGTCGATCCCGCTCGCCTCGATCTGTGTCTGACTCTTGCCGAGACGCGGGCGTGCGAGGGCGATGACGAAAATCGCGAGACTTAGAAAAAGGAGGGCCCGCAAGAGTTTGCCCGCGCGCGCCGCGCTCGATTTGCCGAGGCCGCGTAGAACTGTAGTTGAGGAAAAGATCAGCGCCGCCGCCGGCCCGCGCTGGCCGCGGAGATAGGCGAGCAGAGGCAGCGCGAGAAGGAGCAGGAGCAACCACGGATCGCCAAACGTGAGCGCGGTGTTCGCCGGCAGCCAGTCACGCAGGTTCAAGCTGTCCTCCTCGCACGAAGCGGGTTGCTTCCTCCAGCAACAGCTCGCTATCCGCCCGTGTCGCTTCGTAACGCGCGAACTTTATCAAGTCGCAGCGCTGCAGGAAGTCGCCGAGCAGCGCTCGCTCATCTTCCGAGAAAGAGGAAGTGCGCGCGAGCGTCTCGAGAAATTCAACCGAGGTTTGGCGCGTCATCGGCACGTGATACTGCTCCATCACATAGCGCCGCAGGATATCGGAGACGCGGATGCTGAACTGATACGGAGTCGCGATCGCGATCTCGGCGCGAGCGCGCTCAAGCAGCTCGAGCGCGCGGGTACGTGGCGATCGCTCCGGACGCGGCCGCCGTCGCCAGCGGACGATCAGCCAGATCACGGCTCCCAGAAGAGCGAGCGCGAAGAACGCGACAGCGAAAACGACCCACACCGGCAGGAGCGAGTATTCGACCGGTGGCGAGATGTCGTGCAGTTGCTGAGCGAGAAGAAAATGCATAGGCGCGCAGTCTCATCGCACCGCCATCCGCCGTTCGCGTTGCTTAAAAAACGAGCGCAGCCCGGGAAGATAATCGCGGCCGGTTTGGAGCGAGATGGTGTCGATATTATTGCGCCGCAAGTTGCGCCTCAGCTCGGCCGCTTGCGCCTCCGCCAGCTCGGCAAAGTGATTCCGCATCGAGCGGTCGGCGGTGTTGATTTCGATCTGCTCGCCGGTCTCTGCGTCTTCGAGGGTAATGATGCCGACGTTAGGCAAAAATTGTTCCCGTTCGTCCTGCACGTGCAGGGCGATGAAATCATGGCGTCGTGCGCTTACCGCCAGCTCGCGCGAGAAGTCGCCCGTTTGGAAGTCCGAAACAAAAAAGACTACCGCGCGTCGCGTCACGACTTTATTGAGGTAGCGCAAGGCAAGCCCTGCGTCCGTGCCTCGGCCCTCCGGCTCGAAGAATAAAATCTCGCGAATGAGCCGCAGCGCATGGGAGCGCCCTTTCTTCGCCGGAATGTAAAGCTCGACTGCGTCTGTGAAGAGAAGCAGGCCGACTTTGTCGTTGTTCTTGATCGCACTGAACGCCAGCAGGCAGGCCACTTCCGCCGCCAGCTCGCGTTTGGATTGCGACGAACTCCCGAAATTTCCCGAAGCGCTCACGTCCACCACCAGCAGGACGGTAAGCTCGCGCTCCTCCGTGAACTTCTTCACAAACGCGGTCCCGAGCCGCGCCGTCACGTTCCAATCGATCGCGCGGATCTCATCGCCCGGCTGATACTCGCGCACTTCGTCAAAGTTCATCCCGCGGCCTTTGAAGACGCTGTGATAATCGCCGGCGAAGATGGTCTGGACGAGACCCTTGGTTTTGATCTCCAGGGCGCGGATTTTTTTCAGGATTTCTGCAGGTGTTTGCGCCGACTCCTCCGTTGCAGACTTCGATGGGACGTCGAATAGTCTAGCCATGCTTCAGCAGATTCGAGATTTGGTGCACAAAGTTCCTTTCAGCCCGTTCCGAATCCATCTGGCCGATGGACGCAAGCTTGACGTTCCGCACCCGGAGTTTGTTTGGCTGCCAAAGGCAGGCGTCTTTTTTTACTATCATACTGATCGTGGAGCCGGCGAGCGAATCAATCCGTTGTTGATCGTGAGTGTGGAGTCGGAGGACGGCGCGGAAGTCCAGTAATCACGGCACCGGTAATCCGGCGAAAATCCGTTCGATGATCGTCTCGCTCGAAATCGTCTCCGCCTCCGCCTCGTAGCTCACGATGATGCGGTGCCGGAGCACGTCGTGGCCAATGCTCTTGATATCCTGCGGCGTGACGTAGCCGCGGCCGTTCAGGAAGGCATGGGCGCGCGCGGCGAGGGCGAGATAAATGGTGGCGCGCGGTGACGCCCCATAACGGACCAGGCCTTCCAGCTGCAAGCTGTACGAAGCGGGCTGGCGGGTCGCCCAGACGACGTCCACGATGTAATCCTTCACTCGATCATCGATGTAGATGTTGTTTACGACGGAACGGGCGGCAATGACCTGTTCGGGATCGACCACTGGTGAAACGCTCAGGTCCGGCGCGGAGGTCGCCATCAAATCCAGAATGCGGCGTTCCTCGGCTTTCTGCGGATAACCGACATTTAATTTCAGCATGAAGCGATCGAGTTGCGCTTCGGGCAACTGGTAGGTGCCCTCCTGCTCGAGCGGATTCTGCGTTGCCAAAACCAGGAAGGGATCGGAAAGGGGATAGGTCTGATCTCCGATCGTGACCTGCCGTTCCTGCATCGCTTCGAGCAACGCGCTCTGCACTTTGGCGGGCGCGCGATTGATTTCGTCAGCCAGGATCAGATTGGAAAAGAGTGGGCCAAATTTGGTCGTGAACTCGCCGCTGCGCGGATTGTAGATGAGCGTGCCGATCAGGTCGGCCGGCAAAAGATCAGGCGTAAACTGCAACCGTTGAAAGCCCGTCTGGATGGCCGCGGCCATCGTTTTGACGGTCAGGGTTTTGGCAAGGCCGGGCACGCCCTCCAGAAGAATGTGCCCATTCGCAAGCAGGCCGAGAAGGAGACGATCCACCAAATATTTCTGCCCGACCACGACATGGCCGATCTGTTCGCGCAAGGCAGGAATCCATTGCCCGAGTTGCTGCACTTCCTGGGTGATTTCCTGCGTCGATTTCATACGGACTGGTGAGACAGGTGGGGTTTTAGAACGTTCGATCAAAGCAGCCTTGCACGGAAAGCAGAGCGGCCGAGCGCGGAACCGCCCCGGCGCAGCAGAAGTAGGGCACTTCGGCGCGACGGATGCAAACGCGGGAAGGGGCGATCTCGCTGCGTCTACTGCGAATCCTCTCGCGGCATCGCTTGCGGCGAGACTTCGGTGCTCTCCATCGGCTCACTCGGCATCGGCTGAGGAGGCATCTCTGTCTTAGAACCCTTTAGGATGGAACGTTGCTTCTGGCGCGCCACGCTCGACTTGCGGACATACTTTTCGTAGCGGCGCTGCTGCCGCCCCTCCTTCGAGAACATCGAACAACCGGTGAGTGCGAAGGCAGCGGCCAAAGTGAGAGAGAGCGTAATCTTCAAAAGTCGCATTCGTTAGGCCACCTTCTCCGCGCATCGGTGCGATGACAACTTGAAAATCGGCCCGCGCAAGAGCCTTCTTTGCAGCGTGCTATTCTGCCGTTAATTGCTCGATGCTTCGGGTCGCCTACCTCTTCGAGCGCTTTCCGTCTTTTGCTCAGACCTTTTGTTATCGCGAAGTCGCCGAGCTGATTCGTCAGGGTGTCGAGGTTGCGGTTTTTTCCATTCGCCGGCCCGTCGATGAGCCGACCCAGGATTGGGATGAAAAAATCCTGCGCAAGGTGACTTACCTGCCGGAGGAAAAGGAGCTTGTGGCGCAGGTCGGCAGAGCTGTCAGCCGAGGCGCACTGCCGGAGGCAGCCGCGCGCAGCCTGAAGGAGTGGGATCGGCAAACGGACTTTCTCCGGCTGTATCAGGCGGCTTTCATCGGCTTGCGATTGCAAGGAGCTGGTCTGCGCCGCGTGCACGCGCATTTTGCGGGAATGGCGGCCCGAACCGCTTATTGGCTCTGCCACTTCTTCGGCATCGACTACAGCCTGACCGCGCACGCCAACGACATCTTCGCACCGCAAGATTTCGTGATCAGCCTCGCAAAGATTTTCCACGGGGCCCGCGCGATCGTGACCGTGAGCGATTTTGCAGCCGAGCAACTGCGGCGAGAGTTCCCTCACGAGGCGACGAAGATTCGTCGCGTCTACAACGGGGTTGAGCTGGAGAGATTTTCCGAGGCGCAATTTAACAGTGACATTCCACTGCTCATTTCGGTCGGCAGGCTGATCGAGAAGAAGGGGATCAGTGACCTTATCGCTGCCTGCGACGTGCTGAAGCGAGGGGGCCGAAAATTTCGATGCGAAATCATCGGCGAAGGTCCATTGGAAGCGGCGCTGGCCAGGCAGATTGCGAACGGCCAGTTGCAGGACAGGGTGCAGCTCATCGGCCCTCAAACCCAGGTTGAAATCGCGCAGCGTCTGGCGGCGGCGAATCTCTTCGTCCTGCCGTGCGTGAAAGAGGCAGGCGGCGGGATGGATAATCTGCCGACCGTGATCGTGGAAGCGATGGCGAGCGGATTGCCGGTGATCTCCACGCCGATCGCCGGGATTCCGGAGATGGTGGAGCCTGGGCTTACGGGGGAGCTGGTGCCGGAGCACGACCCTGCGGCGCTCGCGGGAGCGATTGCACAGTTGATCTCGCAACCAGAACTCGCTCGGCGGCTGGGCTCTCGCGGCCGCCAACGGGCGGCAGAGAAGTTTGCCATAGCAGCAAACGCGCGCACCTTGATGGAGATTCTCAGTTACTAGCGCGAGGGTTGTGATAATTGGCTTGCCCACACTCGCTCCACGGTGCGAAATCCTTGGCCATGAATGCGACCTCCCTCTTCGCGCTTCTCTTCGGGATTTCCTTTCTCCTTACTGCCCCTGCCCGCGCGCAAACCTCCGGCTGGGTGGCTGAATACAATCGGCTTCTCGGTAAGTATTCCACTCCCGGTGGCGTGAAATACGCGGCATGGAAAGGCAGCCCGGCGGATATAAAGGCGTTGGATAGCGTCGTGAACGGTATCGCGCAGGAGAATGTTTCCGCTCTCAGCGCGAAGGAACAGCTGGCCTTCTACGTGAACGCCTATAACGCCTGGATCCTGCACGAAGCGCTCGAGAAATATCCCACCGCGAGCGTAAAGGATGCGCTTTACACCTTCTTCACGAGCAAGCGCATCAAAGTCGGAGGTGATCAGACCAGTTTCAAACGATTGGAAGACGACACAATCCGCCGCAAATTCAGTGATCCACGCGTTCACTTTGCGCTCAATTGTGCCAGCCGCAGTTGCCCGCCGTTGAAGGCGGAAGCATTTGCCGGCGATAAGCTCGACGCACAATTTGAAAGCCTGGCGAAAAGCTTCGTCAACTCGGACCGTGGGGTTCGTTACGACGCGCAAAAAAAGGCCGCGGAGCTGTCGAAGAT
>JBHENA010000003.1:0-17567 GCA_046262275.1 Chthoniobacterales bacterium | reverse complement strand
CTTGGGGCCAGCTACTGCTCGTTCCACTGCACGCATTGCTATTTGCCGAAGAACGCGAATGAGATTCCGATCCCGTCGCTTGAACAGGTGAAGGAGCAAATTGACGCCAACCGCCGCTTTCAAGGCCCAGGCGGTGGGCTTCAGATCACCGGCGGCGATGTCGCGGATGCCTATTGGAAATCAGGGCGCGCGGACGAACTGATCGAAATCATTCGTTACGCCTATTCCGTCGGCTCAATCCCGATGCTGATGACGCACGGGCAGACGCTGATCGAGCAACCGCAGTATCTGGAACGCCTCGTGGTGGAAGGCGGGCTGCGGCAGATTTCCGTGCACGTGGATATGACGCAAGCCGGCCGGCATGGCTATCCGATCGGGCGCATCAAAAGCGAAGCCGACCTGCATCCGGTCCGTCAGGCCTTCACTGATCTGGCGCTTCGCATCCGGGAAAGGACCGGATTCGTTCTCGAGTACGCGCTCAGTTTCACCGTCACACGGCGGAACATCGACGACGTGCCGGAAGTAATCCGCTGGTACCTGGCCGATCCGCAGCGCAGCTACATCTGGCGAATGCTCAGCTTCCAACCTGAAGCCGATACCGGCCGCACCATTTTCTCGCAGCGCCCGATCACATCGGCAGATGTGTGGGAGAAAATTTGTGAAGGCGTGGGGCTGCCACTTCGCCGGGATGTCTCGATCTTCGGCCACCCGGATTGCAACAGTTGGGCCTCACTGCTAATTGCGCGGCCTTCCGGAAAATACTTCCCGCTGCTACCTGACGACTCAAAGTTCGACGCGCTGCTTGGGGAAGTGCTGGCGAAGATCGGTGGACTTTCGCTGGTGAACGACGATGCCGGCACGCCCGCCTATCGCCTGGCCGGGATCCTATTCCAACACCCAATCTTGGCTGCGCGTCTCGCCTCGCAGATGCTGCGCTACGTCACGTCGCGGAAAGCGCCGCGTGAGATATTCCAGTCAGTGCTGCGCGGGCAGGTCCACACACTCGGCGTCGGGATGCATAACTTTATGGATGCGAAGCAGGTGGCGCAGGCGGAGAGCGATCCCGTCATCAAAGCGCGTCTCGACTCATGCGTTTTTAAAGGCGCCGTGAAGCGCAACGGACAATGGGAAGCGGTGCCGATGTGCTCTATGAATCAGCAGACGTGGAGCGAAGTCTACGAATCCCGCTTGCAGGACGCGGAGCTCTTGAAGCAGCCGCAGGTCTACGCGCCGGCCGAATCAGAGCTGGCGGCGCCGGTTTCGTAAGAGAAGCTTCCCGTTCCTGCGAGAAGGCTACAGCAGTTCACGCACTGCTTCGACTGCTCGCAAATAAACGCGATGCGGTCCGCCGCGCATCAGCTCTTCGCTCACGAGTGCGACTGGATTGTTTTCGCCGGCCGGCATCAGCTCGCGCATTTGCTCGTTTCCCTCCCGATGTTTTGAGGCAAGCAGGAGATCCGACTCGGGTGCTCTGGCCACGCGAAACTCAGCCCCGCCAGAAAAAATGCTGCAACGTCCAACCGGTTCGCCGGAGGTCTCGACCAGCGCGACCTTCAGCGGCTTGCCGCATTGATCCACAAAGCTCAACTGTCTGTCATTAGCATCGACGATGATCCATCCCAATTGAGCAGCGAGCCAGCCCGCGAGCAGGACAGCCGTCGAGCGGTATCCGAGCGCGAATTCTATCTCGACGCGCTCGATTTCCGCCAATTGCGCGATCGATGCCGGATGATCGAAGAATTGCGCGAGAGCAAGACGCAGCTGCACCAGGCGCGTCCAGTTCAAGTCACAAAGGACGACGCGCTGATTACTTTCCGCCTGTGCGTTTTCCACGAGCCGCATTTGTGCGTCGAAATCACGCCAGGCATGGCTGTCGAAGATCAGGCGATCAACCCAGGTCCAGAGTTGGGGGTCGATCGGGTCGTGGAATTCGCCCTGCCACCAAAGATAGAACGGCAGGTCAGAATCCAGATGTGAGAAGACGATGTTCGGCAGCAGCTTTGCGAAAGTGCCCTGGAGCGAAAAGGAGATTTGCTCCGAGCAAACATGCTTGCTACCCGCACGACTGACGTGACAATGCGCGCTGATCCAGGCCGCGACGCGGTCTTCGGCGCAGGAGGGCGTGGCCGCGATCACGATTGCGCGACAAGCGTGATCCTCTGTGATCTGCGCGACAATCGCGGTGTTCGCGGAGAGCGAGTCGGGCGCTTCGCTGTAAACTGCGAGATTGACAAGCGAGGCCCGCGTCATCCTTTCGCCGCCCTCGGCCCAGAGTTTCTTCAGCTCGGACTGGATTTTCTCAATCTCGACGGGCATTCCCGCCACGAAATTCTCAGTGGCAGCAGCCATTTACGGCTGACGGCTTGCGCGGCCTCTGTTCGTTGTCACGCCGATGCAGGCTCCACCTCGACGGCCGTGATATGCAATGGCGAAATAGGCACATGACCGTCATCGTCAAAGTAAACGATGACGCGGGTGCGCTTCGGGTTGAATCCGATGTGGTCGGTAGTGGGAACCCTGTAACGCTGGCCGCTGCTTGTCACGATCGCGAAGGGGACAAACGGTCGAGCTTCGAGCAGGTGAAGAATATCTGCGACCATAAAAAACCGTATCACTTTTCTATAGTCGCCGCCAACTCCGCCCATCTCGGGCGAGCAAATCGTCTGCTTCATCCGGGCCCCACGCCCCCGCCGGATATTGGAATAGCGGCGGTGCGTCTTCGGCCGCGGCCCAGGTTTGTTCGATCGGATCAATGAAGGCCCAGGCTTGCTCCACTTCATCGCGCCGGGCAAAAAGCGTGGCGTCGCCGCTCATCGCATCCAGGAGCAGGCGCTCGTAGGCTTCCGGGCTCGCCTTGCCGAAAGAGGTCCCATAGTGAAAATCCATCTTCACCGGCTCGATCCGGAAGCTGGTGCCCGGCATTTTCGCCTGCATGCGAAGTGAAATGCCTTCGTCGGGCTGAATCCGAATCACGAGGACATTGTGACCAAGCGCCTGCGACTCTTTATTGAAGAGGACCGGCGGCGCTTTCTTGAAGTGGACGGAAATCTCGGTGCCGGATTTCGGAAGTCGTTTCCCGACCCGCATGTAGACGGGCACATCCGCCCAACGCCAGTTGTCGATCGACAGCCGTAACGCGACGAATGTTTCTGTCTGCGAATCAGGTTTGACGTTCTTTTCTTCGCGATAACCGGGCGCCGGCTTGCCGCTGATGGCCCCAGGCGCGTACTGGCCGCGCACGACACCGGCCGCGACATCTTTGCTTGCGAAATGCCGAAGCGATCGGAGAACCTTTACCTTCTCGTCTCGAATACTGTCCGCCCCGAGATCCGTTGGTGGCTCCATCGCGACGAGGCAAAGCAGTTGGAGCAGATGATTCTGCACCATATCGCGCAGCGCGCCGGCGCGTTCGTAATAACCAGCGCGTCCTTCCACACCGAGCGTTTCCGCAGCGGTGATCTGCAGGTGATCGATGTAGCGCGTGTTCCAGAGCGGCTCGAAGATGGCGTTCGCAAAACGAAGCACGAGGATGTTTTGCGCCGTCTCTTTTCCAAGGAAGTGATCGATCCGGTAGGTTCCTTGCTCGGGAAACGCGGCGCGCACGATCTCGTTTAGATGCCGCGCAGAAGCGAGATCGCTCCCAAACGGTTTCTCGACAATAATTCGCGCCCAGCCGGCTTCCGCCGGCTTGTTCAATCCCGCTGCCCGAATGTGCTGGAGGATCGGCTCGAACTGATCGGGAGCGGCGGCGAGATAGAAAAGACGATTGCCACCGGTGCCGCGTTTCTGCTCGATCTCCTCCAGACGCTCGCCCAGGCCTTTGTAGCCCTCCGCATTGTTAAAGTCGCTCGTGTGATAGAAGAGCGACTTGGCGAATCCCCCCCACACTTCATCGCGCACCGTTTGGCGCGAATGCTTTCGAACCGCCTCGCCCACCTCGCTACGGAATTCATCGTCACTCTTCTCCCGCCGCGCCATTCCGAGGACCGCGAGCTGCGGCGGCAATTCCCCATCAGCCGCGATGTTGTAAAGTGCCGGAATCAGCTTCCGATGGGTAAGGTCACCCGTCGCCCCAAAGATCACGATCGTGCAAGGATCGGGAACGTGCCGTGCAACGATGCCTTCCCGCAGCGGGTTCTCTGCCTTTGTCATCCTGAGCGTCGCGAAGGGCCTGTCCTGAGTCAGTCGAAGGAATCTCTGACTGGTTCGGGCGACGTCGCGAAAGAAATAATCAGAGATGTTTCGCTTCGCTCAACATGACACGGTTGTGGCGTGGGATTTTGGGGCGCTTTCAGTTCCACTGCATCGTTACGGCTTAGGCAGACCAGCCACCAGCAAACGCGTCAGTTCCCGTTCGGGCTCGCCGGCAGCATTACGCTCACGGAAGTGCCGTCGGGATTTGAGTCTACGTCGACGCGGCCGTTGTGGTCGAAAACGGTGCGCTTGACGATGGGGAGGCCGAGGCCCATCCCGCGGGCTTTGGTGGTGCAGAAGGGCGAAAAGATTTTGTCCTTCAACTCCGGATCGATCCCTTTGCCGTTGTCCTGCACGGTCACGACTACGCCGTTGGTCTCGGCGCCTTCGCGAAGCGGCTTGGCGGCAAGCTTAATCCGCGGTTTCGGCTGGCCGGTAGTGGCTTCCGCCGCGTTCGCTACCAGGTGAGCGAAGGCTTCGGTCAGCGCCTCTTCGTCGCCAAGGACGGGCGGCAGATCGCTGGGTAGATTTACCTCGACCGGTGTGCCATTGGCGCCGAATCGCTCGCGCGCCATGGTGAGGGCGTTTTTCACCGACGTGCGGACGTCGAAAGGCTTCATCACCAGCTCCGAGGGATGCGCGAAATTGTTGATTTGCGTGATGATGGTGTCGAGCCGGTCGATCTCCTGCACGACGATCTGGTTGAAGTCCCTCCGGAAGTCAGGGTCATCGAACCGTTCCGGCAAAAGCTGCGCGAAAGTCTTGATCGCAACGAGCGGGTTTCGGATTTCGTGCGACATACTGGCGGCGAGATCGGTCCAAAAGGCGGCGCGTTCCAGCAGGTCCTGCTTTTGGCGCAATTTCTCTTCTCCGGTGAGATCAAGCACCACGGCTACCGCGCCGAGAGGGGTGCGCTCGTTCACGAGCCGACGCGTTTCGACGGACACAGACCGGCGCGTAGTAGGATCAATCCATTGCTGCGCCGGGAGGTTGCTGGTCGCCTGGAGAGTCTCGCGCAAACAGGAAGCGATGCGGCTGCCGGCGGCTTCCACCGGCCGATTGAGAACCTGCGCGGCTGAAAGCCCGAGGATCTGCTCCGCGGTTGGATTGAACCAGCGAATGACCGCGTCTTCATCGGTCGCGACGATCCCCGGCGGGATCGATTTCAAGAGCGTCTCGGCGAGCGTCTTTTGGAGCGTAATCTCCTCGTTGAGCAGCGCGTTCTCCAGCACGCTGGAGACGTGTTCGGCCAGGAGCATGAGATTCTCGAGGTCGTAGTGATCGAACGGCTGGCCGGTGAGCCGATGGCCGAAGAACAACCACCCACTGATGCGGCCCCGCGCGTGCAGCGGGACAATCACTTCCGCGCCAAAAGCATCCAGCGCGCGGCGCATGAGCGCTCGCTGGCTGTGGTCCGGCGTCTGTTGGAGATTGCCGCGGGAGATGAGGTGCGCGTGCAACTCGAACCAGCGCACGAGCGGATCGCGCTCCGCGTATTCGAGATCGTAACTCTCCGGCAGACAACGCAGCCCGGCCCTCAGCCGGTAACGGTCGCCTGTCCGGACGCGGGCGAATATTCCCACTCGCGTGACACCAGCCGTATCGGCCACACCCTCCACCACGCTGGTCAGCAACGCCTCCACGTTTTCAACGCGACGGAACACGCGCGGGAACCGCAGCAACGGCATGGGCGCCGAAAGCGAATGCCGTTCCAGCGCCAGCTCTGCACGGCGCGGCGGCTCCGCGAGAACGAGGCTGGATCGATCGCGCAGCTCCCGATTTTCCTGCAAGACGCGCAGATGATCGAACGCGCGCGAGACCAGCGCCTGAAACCGGCGGCGATCCAGCTGCAAATCCTCCGCGGCGTAAATACCGGATTGTTCCGCTTCGCGCAGCGGCTCGGAGCGAGATGTGCCGAGCGCGGTGATCAGGACTTCGGGCCAGCCGTTTTGAATTTCTTCAAGGAGATTGCGCGCATCTTTCCCACGCAAATCCATCAACAGAACCGCCGGGCTCGACTGCTGGAGAACCGCCTCCAGGCGGTCGGGTTCCGTGACGTGTCGCACTTCTGCGAGCACCCGCAGGAACGCCTTTACGCGACGGGCGAGGTCGGCATCCTGCGTGTAGAGAATGCAAACAGGAGGCGCGGTCATGCCGCCGCCACCTCTGCTTCGAAGCGGACGAGCGGGAGGAGGATGTGAAATGCGGTCCCTACCGTGAGCTGGCTCTCCACCTCGATCTGGCCGCCATGCTCCTGGATAATTCCATGCACGACCGAGAGCCCAAGCCCCGTACCGTAATCTTTGGTGGTGAAAAACGGGTCGAAAACGTGGGGGATGTCCTCTCCGCGGATCCCCACTCCATCGTCACGGATCGTGATGCGCAGGACCTCGTGCGTTTCGCCATTGGTCCCGTTTGTGGCGGAGACCCATTCTTCCGCAGGACGTATTTCGGTCGTGATGGTGAGCTCGCCTCCTTGCTTCATCGCATCCATCGCATTCAGGAAAAAATTGAGGAAAACTTGTTCGAGTTGGTCCGCGTCCGCCCGAATTGTATCAACTTCGGCGTTCCAGGACCTAGATAATTTAATTTCTTTCTGGTAAAGCCGGTGCCCGACGAGCATGAGCGACTTCTCCAGGACCTCGTGAACGTGCATCGGTCTTAACACTGGCTTGGCGGGGCGGGCGAAGCGCAAGAGCTGATTCACGAGCGAATCGATCCGGTCGATCTCGTGCCCGATCAGGTTTGAGAAGGTGTCGCGGAAATCGGAGTCCTGATAGCGCTCCGGCAGCAACTGCGCGAAGGTTTTGATCGAGACCAGCGGATTCTTGATCTCGTGTGCCATTCCGGCCGAGAGCGTGCCGAGGCTGGCGAGCCGGTCGCTCCGGCGAATCTGCATCTCGAGCCGCTTTAGCGCTGTGATGTCGGTCAAAACCATCAGTGCTCCGAGCCGCCGGCCATCCTCGCCGTGAAAGACCGAACTGCTGACGCGCGCGATAATTTCTGATTCGCCACTGGCCAATGGCACTTCGCCATACTCGTGAGGCTCGCCGGTTGCGAGAGTCACCCGCAGAGCGTCGCGCAAAGTCGGAGGCAATTGGCCGATCGGCTGCTCGAGCATCGTGTCTGCTCGCAACCCAGTGATCTCCTCCGCCTCGCGATTGAAAACGGTGATTCGGCCGTCTCCACCGGCAGCGATAACTCCGGTGGTCAGGTTCTCGAGCAGCGTTTCGTTATAGATCTTCGCGTTTTGGACTTCGGTGAAGAGCTGAGCATTCTCGATCGCCACCGCCAATTGCCCGGACAGCACCTGGAGCGCGCTCTGCTCAACGCCCCCGTAGATCCGCCCGGATAGGCGAGGGCCGAGGAGCATCACCCCAGCGAGGTGCTCCCTGGAGAAAAAGCCAACCGCGATCGCCACTTCGAGCGATGCCATCTGCTTCATGACGCGGTCGATCTCCGGAGTGGCCCGCACGCGATGCAGTTCGTCAAAAACGATAGGCTCCTGATGCGTCTGGAGATACTGAATAATTGCCTGGTTGCAGTCCAAGTGGACGACGCCGCGGCGAGAGCCGGGTTCCACGGCAGGATACTGCTGCACGTAGACCTTCCGTTCGGGCAGAAGAATCAGCACCTTCTCAGTTGCCACAGCCTCTCCGATGGTCTTTGCGAATCGATCAAGAAGCTCCCGCAGCGTCACGACAGACCTCAAGATCGCCGCCGCCTGGTTCATCGTGGAACGGAAGTCTAGCCCTCGCGTACTGACAAAGAGGCGGTTCGCGAAGGACTGCGAGACGCCGCGTGCCGGCGCCATCGCGAAGGCGACGGCAAGCGCCGCGATCAAATGAGCGAGTGATCGCGCGGAATCGGCTAGCGCCGGCGCAAATACAGCCGCGACGAGCCACCAAACCAGCCCGTAAAACGCCAACAGATAGGCGGTCAGAACGGCATACGCCGTCGCACGCCGGAAGAAGAACCCCACTTCCATGATCTTCCGGGTCGCAATGCCATAGGCGATGATCAGGGTGAAGATCACGACCCGGAAAGGCGCGAAAATCACAAGAACTTCGCGCGGCAGGACAGCTTGGAAGGTGACGCCGACGACGGCCAGGACGAACATGGTCGCGCTCCCGGCGATCACGAACTGCAGCTCAACTTTCTGCATTCCGCTGACCCGGCGCAGATCTCTGAGGTAGAAAACCACTACCAAAATCACCGCGCCGGCGAATAAAGCGGCGTAAACGGCAAAGAACGGACCGTAAAGAGGCCTGGGAGTCTGCCCGCTTCGGATCTCAGCTGTGCGCAAGAACCAAGGCGTATAGCAGAGCGCGGCCAGAATGAGTGTCGAGACCACCAGGGCCGCTGAGCGCCGTGTGATTGCGCCCCATCCTGCCGCTCGGCAGACGATCGCAAGCCTGAGAAGATTAAATCCGCTTACGATCAGAAGTCCGCTCGCTGATGCGTTCCGAATCCAGAGCGCCGCTACATCCGCTTCCGTAGCGTTGTAGGCGAAATGCAGCGACAGCAGCCACGCGGAAATGACGAGCGAAACGAGCAGAAAGCTCTGGTTCCCGTAGTTCTTCGGATTCGCCCGGAAAACCGCGAGACCGAGCCCCAGTTGGATGAAAAGCGCCAGCCACAGGGGCAGAGTCTCCGCGATCATTTAAGTACCCGCTCGATTACCGCACCAAACGTGCCGCATAGCCGCTGCCAGACTCAGATTAGTTGGCCCCGGGCTCCTGGTATCAGCCAATCAGTCATTCACGAGGGACAAGCTTGCTCGACTACCAATGAACTGGCGCCCCCGAGTAACCCGCGAACGTTCATCAGAATGCGGTCGAGCTTCGCCTTTCGCGGCGTGTAAGGGACGAAGTCCAAATCGCATTCCGGGTCGGGAAATTCACAATTGGTTGTGGGCGGGATCGTCTGGTCGCGAAAGCTCAATGCGCATGCGGCGAGCTGCATGGGCCCCCCGGCGGCCAACGGGTTCCCAGTCACCCCTTTGATGGAACTAATAGGGATGGCGTAGGCGCGGTCACCGAAAACCTCCTTGATATAGCGGACCTCAGCCGCATCCAGGACCGGGTGCCCCGGGCCGTAGGCCGCCACGTAGTCAATATCAGCAGGAGTCCGACCCGCATTGGCCAGCGCAAGTTTCATCGATCCGATCAGCCCAGAAGCGGGAGCGTCGGCGGCATAGTCTCGCTCTTTGGCATAGCCGCAGATCTCAAGATAGATGCGCGCTCCCCGCGCTTCTGCGCGCTCGTAGTTTTCCAGCACGAATATGCCCGCGCCTTCCGAAATCACTCCGGAATCGCGCTGTCGATCGAATGGCCGGCTTGCTTTTTCAGGTTCGCCGTTCCGACAAGAGCTAAGTCCGCTGGCCGTAAAAGCAGCGAAGGTATGTTTCGTGATCGGGGCATCGGCCCCTCCGGCGATCGCAAGCTCCGCCTCCCCGGATTGGATCGTCGCTGCGGCTATGGCGACCGCATCCAAACCCGACGGACAAGCCGATGAAACAGTCGACGCATCTGCCTGTCTGCCGATCCGATCAGCAATAATGTTCGCAGCCGCCTGCGGTGTCAGCGCGCCCACGGCTGCGGGAGACATTCCGCTTGGCCCGCGCAGGCGAAAATTGCTGATCGAATCTTCGATGATGTCCATCGCGCTGGTGCTCACGCCGACCACGACCGGCGTTGGGCTGGGGAAATCTGATCCGCTCATTTCCAATCCGGCATCGCGGATTGCCATCATGGCTGCGGCGTAGGCGAATTGCGTGTGCCGTGCCATCCGTTTCGGCTTCATTTCCGGTTCGATGTAATCCAAGGGATTGAAGTTTTTTACTTCACCGGCGATTCGGCTCTCGTAGCCGGTCGCGTCAAACAACGTGATCGGTCCGATGCCGCTCCGTCCCGCCAGCAATGAATCCCAGAACGCTTTCACGCCGATACCGTTCGGGGCGAGCAGCCCCATCCCGGTGATTACGACGCGATTACGTTTATACGTGGATAGTGTTCTCAAAGCGCGGGCCGTCCGGCTTGATTTTCGGGGTTCTGCGTGTCTGCACAGAGCTTATTCACCAAAGTCGCGAGTTATCCACAAGTTGCAACTTGCGCTCGGCGGTAGTTTGTTGAAGCTTCGCGCCCGAGATGATGCCCCACCGCACCCGCTGCGGCCGACGTGAACAGCACGACGCGGGGCCGATCCCGAGCGCAAAGTAACATGACTGTCGTCGCCGATCTCCCTCAAGTGCTGGTTATCGATGACGAGGTCGGTCCGCGCGAAAGTCTGCGCATGCTCCTGAAGCCGAATTATCAGGTGCATACCGCCAATACAGTCGAGGCCGGCATCCGGCTGCTGCGCGAGAAAAAGCCGGACGCAATCGTCAGCGACATTCGCATGCCCGGTGCGAGCGGGATCGAGGGCTTGCGCCGCATCCGCGAGATCGATCCGCACGTTTCCGTAATCATGCTGACCGGTTTCGGTGCCCTTGAGACGGCGCAGGAGGCGTTGCGTCTCGGCGCCAATGATTACATCAGCAAACCTTTCGATGCTCACCAGATGCGGGAGGTCATCAGCCGCAATGTCGAAGGCACGCGCGTTCGCCGGTCCGGGGAGAGCGCGGCCGCGGAGATCAAGGAGTTGAACAACCGCCTCCTGAAAGAGCTCGCACAAAAGGAGCGGCTTGCTTCGCTCGGGCAGGCCTCGGCCGAGTTTGTGCATGATCTCGGGAACCCGCTCACGATTGTTTGGGGTTACGTCCAGTTGCTCGCGAAGAAGCTCGAGCAGGCGGAGAAAGGCGAGTCGCCGGCGAATGTCACCTCGGCGAAGGAATTAAACATTATCGAGCAGAACGTGCGTCTTTGCCGGGAGCTGCTCACGATGTGGCAGAGCTACGGCAGCGTGGAAGCCGCGCCACACAAGCCCATCTCAGTCTCCCACATCGTGGTCGAAGTGGTGAAAGGCGCAGAATCGATCGCGGCGCAGAACGGCGTCGCCCTGACGGTGGATCATTGCGACGACGCATGCACGCTCCTGGGCGATCCGGTGCAAATAAAACGCGCCATCCAGAACGTAGTCGTCAACGCCATTCAGGCTTCCGCGGAGAAGAAGGGCTCCGTGGCGGTCACTTGCGCGAGAAAGGACTTCTACGTGGATGTGCGAATAGGGGACACGGGCTCGGGGATAGCGCCCGCGCAGTTGTCAAAAATCTTCGAGCCGTATTTTACCACCAGGCAGGCCAAGAGCGGCACCGGGCTAGGTCTCTACATCACGAAGAAAGTCGTGGAAGACCATAGCGGATCGATCAAGGTCGACAGCACACCGAACGTCGGCACAACGTTTACGATCCGGTTGCCGCTCTCGGAAAAATAGGCCGATTACGCGAAGCGGCGAAGGAGCTGTTGTAGCGACGGCGCTCCGTCGCCGTAAAGATGCTTTGCCTGGGATCGACGCTTTTGTACGGCGACAGAGCGCCGTGGCTACAACGAAACGTGCCGCCCACATCGCGGTGGTAAGCGAGCCGAAGCAGCGGGTGTCCTCATCGCCGACAGCCAGGGTTTAACTTGTCACTCCCGGCAGGTTTCGTTTTGCTCAACCTGTGCCGAAGTACCACGTCGCCCCCATTTTCCTGATCCGCGCGGCCGGCGTGCCCTTTGACCATCTGGAGCGGCTCGCAACGAAAAGAACGGCTGAGCTCGCGCGCCAACTGCTCGTTAGGCGGGCAGAGCTCGCACTCGCCAGAACCGAAACCGAGCGTCTTCTGCGTTCAGCAGCGACCGCTTTCTCGGCGGAAGCTTCTCGCGCTTATCGCGCCGCTCTCCGCGCCGGGAAATTGCCGGGCGAAATCCCAGGGCCGCATCCGCAGGAAGTCACCAGGTTTACCGCGGCGGCGGCTGAGGTTGCAGTTCTCGACAGGGAGCTGCAGCACACTCTTGAGCGAGAATTGGAAGCCGCGCGCGTCGCGCTCTCGGAGGTAAGCCGAGCGATTCTGCCGGCCTACCTGGTTTTTGGGGCGGGCGAGTTTCGCGAACGGCTGGAGCAGACCGGCGAAATCAGCGGCGGGTTACCTCCGCGGAATTCGCGCACGCGGGAACGCGAGCGCCACCTGCTCTTGTATCTGCAACGCGTCTGCGCAAAGAACGATACCTTCAGCGCGTTCGGGCCGTCGGCCTGGGGAAGTATCCAAAGCCAGCCGCGCGGTGTCTCTTTTTCGCCCCGCCGCGGGATCGCGCAGCGGCAGGTTTTTCTTGAGCGCTGGACAGCGCAATCCCTCGCGGCTGCGTTGAAGCGCGATGCAGATGTGCGCCCGGAGCTCGCGCCACGATTGAATCCGAACGGAAGGCTGGAAGGCAACAGTTTCGTGCTCTCCGACTCCGGCGAGAGCGTCTCGCTCACACCGGCGCAGATCGAGCTTGCCGCTCGTTGTGACGGAAAAACTCCGGCCCACTCGTTAAGCGATGCGGGCGATCTCCTCGAGGAACTGGCAGCACGGCGGGTAATCCTGTGGGAACCGGAAGTGCCGGCGATGGAGCCGTATGCCTTTGAGCTGCTCCTGCGGGATATCGCACGATGGCGCGATGGACCGGTGCGCAGTCGCTGGGTGGAGCGGACGCAACGAATCGCGGCTCTGCCGGAGCAGTTTGCGGGCACAGAGAATGCGGAGACGCGCACGACGATAATGGCAGAGGCGCGGCGGCTGCTGGGCGAGTTAGAGGTGCGGCAAACATCTGCACAGCGGTTTCTTTACGCAGCCTCGAATGCGATCGCGGAGGAATGTTCCCGCGACTGCGGCTTCACGATCAGCGAGACGATGACAGACGAGCTGGCGCAGGAGGCGGAACCGTGGTTCGACCTCTGGCGTGATGTTTATGCTTTTGTTGCCAGCCGTGTGGCAACGGGGCTGCGAGGTCTCCTCTCGACGGCACCGACCCGCAACGGCGCCATCCCGCTGCCGGCGTTTTTGCACCACTGCGCCACCGCCGGGCTGCCGCTCACCGGCCACGGCATGGTCGCGCTCGCGCATCTCGCGTTTCAAGAGGTGAAGAGCACGTTTGGCGAAATGGTGAGCGCGCGCACGGAGGCTGCGGAATGGGAGCTGACGGCCGACGATTGCGCGTTCGTGCGGCGGCAATTCGAGTACGAAAATTTCGACGAATACACCTATCCCTCAGCCGACCTGCAACTCTCCGCGGTATCTTTCGCTGCGATCGACCAGGGCCACTACCAATGGATCGTGAGCGAGCTGCATCCACCGGTCGCGCTGCTGCATCATGCTTTGTATTGGAGCTGTCCGGACAAGCCGGCCCTTTCGCGTGCCCTGGCCAGCGCGGCTTGTCAGCGGCCTGGAGTTCACTACGGTTTTTTCGCGGCCGATTTCACGGCGCACACCACCGTTCGGCAAATGGATGTGCTGCCGGAGCTGACGACCTTTGTCGCCGCGCAACGTGCAAGCTCCCGCTGGCGCACGGTCCCGCCCGCGGAGGTGGAAGTTTTCGTGGATGACGCCACTCACGACGTGGGGCTGCGGAGGCGCGGCTCAAAGGAATACCTCGGCTCCTTCGCCCGATCGTGGGTGATTCCGCTCGGGTTTCATCCCTTTCTTTTCGGGCGTGCGCCACACATGCCGCGCCTTCGCTGCGGGAAAGTAATTGTGCAACGCCGCTCCTGGACCGTGGCGATCGAAGAGCTTGCGCCGGGGGATTACACCGGCATCTCCCGCGCGCTCGTCCTAGCGATCGAACAGCTTCGAGACGGCAAGGATTGGCCGCGCTACGTTTACATCCGGCCCACCGAGCAAGCCCTGCGGCGCAGTGGAGCGGAGGGGCGCGACAAAGACACCAAACCGGTTTTCATTGATCTGGAAAGTTACCTTTCGCTCGAGATCTTTCATCGCTGGTTGAATAAAGCGGGCGAGCTGGAAGTGACCGAGATGCTGCCCGACCCGGATCACCTCTGCTGGCACGAAGCCGATGGGCGCCGCACGTTTGAGCTTCGAACCTTGCTCGTGCCGCGCACATGAGGGTCGTCGCGATCGCGAATCAAAAAGGCGGAGTCGGCAAAACGACTACCGCGGTGAATCTCGGCTGCGCGCTGGCGGAACGCGGGCAGCGCGTTCTCCTGATCGATCTCGATCCGCAGGGGAATGCGACCAGCTCGTTCGGCTTGCAGGAGCTCGTTGGGGAGAGCCTCTACGATCCGCTGCTCGGCCACGCCTCCATTGTCGACAAAGTTTTGCCCACTTCAGTGGAACGGCTCTTCATCATTCCCGCCGATCTGGACCTCGCGGGCGCCGAAATCGAGATCGCGCGCATGGAAGGGCACCTCCAGCGGCTGGCCAGGACCATCGAGCCGCTCCGAGCCGATGCAGCATTTGATTTCGTGCTGCTTGATTGCCCGCCTTCCCTCGGCATCCTGATGACGAACGCCCTTGCCGCCGCCGACGAGCTACTAACGCCGATCCAATGCGAATTTTTCGCGCTCGAAGGGCTGGTCAAAATCGTGCGAGTGGTCGATCAGGTCCGCAACTGCGGCGCTAACGACAAGATCGAGCTAAGCGGCATTGTCATGACGATGTTCGACAGCCGGACGAATCTCAGCGCGCAGGTTGTCGCAGAGGTGCGCGAGCACTTCCCGAAGCAGGTTTATGAGACGGTGATTCCGCGCACCGTGCGGTTGAGTGAAGCGCCCAGCTTCGGCAAATCGATCCTTGAGTACGACCCGAACGGAAGTGGCGCGCGGGCATATCGGGCGCTTGCGGACGAATTTCTTCTTCGCCACGGTCGCGAAACTTTGCAGCCTGCCTCCTGACGGAAATGACAATGAAGAAAGGCCCAGCAGACCGGGCGAGAATCGACGAAACCGAGTGGCGCCCTGCGCCTGTGCCAGAGACGGATAATCTCGCCGCAGTCGCCGCGGCCGCACGTGTTTGCACTGCGTGTCATTTGCACAAACGCGGAACACAGACCGTTTTCGGAGAAGGCCCCAAACGCGCAACGCTCATGATGCTGGGCGAGCAACCGGGTGACCAGGAGGATCTAGTAGGGAAACCGTTCGTGGGCCCGGCGGGGAAGATCCTCGATCGTGCCTTGGAAGAGGCGGAGATCGCGCGGGAGGACGTTTACGTCACGAACACCGTCAAACACTTCAAGTGGGAGCCGCGTGGCAAGCGGCGGATCCATCAGAAGCCAAACTCACGCGAAATCGCCGCCTGCCGCCCGTGGATGGAAGCCGAGCTGCGTCTGGTAAAGCCGAAGGTGCTCGTTTGCCTTGGAGCGACTGCGGCGCAGGCGATCTTCGGACCCGCGTTCCGCGTCACAAAGCAACGCGGCACGGTCCTGCAGTCGCCACTGGCCGGAAAGACCGTCGCGACTGTGCATCCGTCCTCATTGCTGCGGCAGCCGGATGAAGAGTCGCGTGCGCGGGAATACGCTCTCTTCGTGGCGGACCTGCGCGTTGCGGCGCGGGCGGCGGCGCACAAATGAACAAGGAGAGGCGATCTCCAGATCGCCCCGCGGCGGCCTGGAGGCCGCCGCTCCTTGTCAGCTCTTCAGGAAAGCGACTGCTACTTCTTCGGGGAAGGTGACGCTGCCGCCTCGTCGCCCTTCGACTTCTTGCTCGAGCCGGACTTCTCCGCGTCGGTTTTGCCGCCGATTTTCAAGCTCTTCAATTCGAGAGTGCCGTCCTCTTGCTTCCAATAGGAGCCGGTGACCGCATCATTGTCGTTCAGGTCCGCCAATGTTGCCGCCGCGCCGTCTTTCGTGACGGTTGTCTTGTCCGTCACCTTAAAGACACGGGAGCTGGTCTTCCCCGCGATGGTGAAAGTCTTGGCGGATTGGTCAACGGAACTAGCGGTTCCGCGAAAAGGTATCGCACGCGCGGTTTTCGCGGCCGGAGCGTCGGCAGCGGCACTTGCGGCGGTGGATGGGCTCGCCTTCGCGGAAGGCGAAGGAGATTTTTTGGCTTGAGCGGAGGCTGTGGCCGGCGCGCACAAAGCGATGCCGGTAACGCAAACTGCTGTAAGGAGGAATGATTTGGATTTCATAAGATTATTACTAGGTGGAGAGCGGGTATAATGAATCCATTCCTCGGATGCAACGACATTCCGGAGGCACGGTTGAAAAGCGTGCAGAGGCGGCTAACATGACGCCCGCACCTTCCGGGGGTATAGCTCAGTTGGTAGAGCGCTTCGTTCGCAATGAAGAGGCCAGGGGTTCGAATCCCCTTACCTCCACGTTCGCTGCTCACCGCTTTTCCAAGCTCAAGCGTCTAACCGGCGCAGGCTCCCTTCAATTATGAGAACGCTTATTCCTTCTATCGCGCTGGTGGCCCTTACTTGCAGTCACCTCTGCGGCGCCGACGCCCCACGGCCAAATATTGTCTATTTCCTCGTGGATGACCTCGGCCGTGCCGACGTCGGCTTCAACGGAAGCAAGGACGTGCGGACGCCCAACATCGATCGGCTGGCGAAGGAAGGTGCGGTGCTCGATTCCTATTATGTGCAGCCGGTCTGTTCGCCCACGCGGGCAGCGCTCATGACGGGCCGCTACTCGACGCATACGGGGGTTTACAAAGTGATCCAGCCCGGCTCGCCCTGGGGTATGCCGCTGGCGGAGCGAACGCTGCCGCAAGCGTTGCGCGACGCGGGCTACACCACCGCCCTTACCGGCAAATGGCACCTTGGCGCCTTTCAGCCTGAGTACATGCCGACCAAGCGCGGCTTCGAACACCAGTATGGACACATGTTCGGAGCGATCGATTATTTCACTCACCGGCGCGGCGGCCAACTCGATTGGTATCGGAACGACCAGCCGTTGAAGGAAACCGGCTACAGCACGCATCTCATCTCGCGCGAGGCCCAGCGGCTTATACGCCAGCAACCGGCCGGGAAACCGCTCTTTCTTTATGTAGCCTTCAACGGCGTCCACTCACCGCATCAGGTGCCGGAGCAATACACGAAGGCATATGGAAACCTGCACGGCGTGCGGCGAAAGGTGGCCGGTATGATTTCCGCAGTCGACGAAGCGATCGGGCAAATTGTGGCCGCGCTTGAGGAGAAACGGCAGAATACGCTCATCATCTTCTCCAGCGATAATGGCGGACCGCGACCGGGCAAGGTGGCAATGAACACGCCGCTCCGCGCGGGCAAAGGAACTATTTACGAAGGCGGAATGCGGGTTTGCGCGACCGCAACCTGGCCGGAGAAGATTTCCGCCGGGGCCGTCATCAAGGAGCCGATGCACGTAATCGACTGGTATCCGACACTGCTAAAACTGGGCGGCGCATCGCTCGAGCAAAAGCTCCCCGTCGATGGCCTCGACGTCTGGCCCATGCTGACGAGCGGCGCGAAAACACCGCACGACGCGATTCTGCTC
>JBHENA010000002.1:348-42304 GCA_046262275.1 Chthoniobacterales bacterium | reverse complement strand
GAAGCGCAGCGGATTTCCTTCCAGGTAAAAGCCTAATGAGAGCAATGGCAGCATGCCGGCGCACATCTGCCAGGCCGCGATCATCGCAGGCGCAAGCTCCAGCGCGCGGCGCTTGAGCAGCACGTTTGAGAAGGCCGCGCCGGCGCCTCCGAAGACAATTCCGCAGCCACCCCAAAAAGCCATCACGCCTCCCCGATCGAACAAGCGGCCACAGATCAGCGCAACGCCGGAAATCGCCAGAATCGCGCCGGCGACTTGCTGCCAGCGGAGTGGCTCCGCCGGAAGCAGCCAATGCGCGAAGATCATGCCGGCTACCGGAATCATCGCCTGCAAAACCGCGGCCAATCCGGACGAAACATGCAGCTCACCCCAAAAGAGGAGGCCGTAATTCACCGCAAACATGATCACGCCGGTGAACGCCAGGAGTATCCAGTCCGCACGCCGTTTCGGGAGCAATGGAACGCGGCCTGCCGAGACAGCAACGAGCACGACAAAAGCGACCACGAAGCGAATGGCGGCGAAAGAAAGCGGCGGCAGATCGTCGAGGCCGATCTTGATTGCCAGCCAGGTCGAGCTCCAGACGAGGCAAAGCGTTATGAAGGCGGCGATGATCTTCCATTGCGCGGTCACATGGGACCTATAGGTCATACACGACCAGTTCGTCACGGCGCTGCGCACCGAATAGTGCCAAATCTTGTCGTAAAAAAGGTTCAGGCTCCACGGGCGAAATCAAATTGCGTTCGCCGCGAACACTGCCGCGACCACCAGGAGGAGAAGCAAGATGCCTCCGAGCGACTTCATGAGACGCTTGAGCATGGCCGAGCCAAACCGCCGCCGTGCGGAGGGTCAATAGCAAACCGGTGAGTGCTGCGGATGTCGGGTGTTGCTCGGCTGTTCCAGTCTGCTTGTTAGGCACCCGCCTCAGCTGCGCTTCGAGACACGGTTAACTGTCCAGATGATCGCGGCGATGATTGCCACAACCAGGAGCAGATGCAGCGCAACCGAGGTCAGTGCGAGCACGACCCGCGCAACGATCCAAACGCCAGCCAAAATAATCGCGATCCAGAGGAGAGAATGCTTCACACCGAAGAATCGCACCAGCAGGGTGCAACACGTTTGCCGCATATGAAATCGTCTGGCGGCTGCGGTTCTACGTAGCTGTTATGACGGTGACGCGGCGGTCCCGAGGCAGCCGTGAGGCGAGCATGAGACCTGCTCTTTAAGCGGACATGCAACTCAACCGTGCATCTTTCCAGCAGCGGCGGGAGCCAAAGAGGGCGCTTGCCACGTCCGCACAGGACCCGTCCGGCTCGCCGGAGGCGCGCGCGGAAATCTACGCCTATATCGCGGCTCGTGATCTCGCGATGACAGAGGCTGAACGGGCTACCTCAGCGATGGCTCTTGACCGGGCTTCCCGTGCCAACAAGTTCGTGGAGAACTGTTTACAGCCGTCTAGATCTCCCTATGAAGCGCAATCTCTCCCGGAAACCGACACGGTTCGAGAGCGCGTTCACTGCGAAATAGTCAATGCACGTATTGCGCAGCTCCGCACGCGGATAGCTCTTGCTTCGCGTAATCCGGAGCGTGCCGTTGCGGCCTGACCGGCGCCGCTGCCGCCACGCCCGGGAGAAATCGTGGGCTTGTGAATAATTTCGCTGTTCCTCCGGGCCGGTATCTGCCATTGTACGGCCCGGCATTCGCAACAAGATCAGCATTTTATGAGGATCGGTTCCGCGTTTGTCGAAAAATAGCTGAACTAACCCGCTACCAAAATGCAGATGTTTTCACCTACTCCACGCACAGAACCCGCCGCACCACCGCCGGTCCCGAAGCCATCAAACGGTAATGTTCCCGCGCCCCGATCGGGCGGCGTTTTATCCAACGGCGTTTCGATCAAAGGCTCGCTCAAGTTCGCGAGTGAATTGATCATTGACGGCGAGGTGGAAGGCACAATCGATTCCGGCGGCCGGCTCACGGTGGGGAAAAACGCCCGCATCAGAGGCGAGATCCGCACCCGCTCAGTGACGGTTTACGGCACGGTGGACGGCAACGTCACCGCGGGGGAACGCTGCGAATTGCACTCCGGGTGCACGCTGCGTGGCGATATCGAAGCGCCCCGTCTGGTGGTAGATGAGGACGCGACGTTTCTCGGCAGCGCCAAGATCGCGACCAGCAAGCCAAAGGAATAACGCGGCACGAACGCGACGGCGCGTTGGGACAAACTCCACGTCAGGTTTGAGGATCCGCGCTTGACTCGGATCGAAGTTGATGACGCCGGATGTCCAGCTGGAGAAAGCCGCGCAGAACGCCGCGGAGGAGATTTTGCGCCTGGTTTACGGCGATGATCTCCAAGGCTGCGCGGTCCGGATCGACAGTCTCACTGAGGTGATCCGCGGCGCGCTCGACGAGCAAACGAGGAGCGTGCGCGAGCTGAGCGAACTTCAGTCCAAAGCGTTCGAAGCGGTTCAATTGCTCTCGACCCCACCCACCAATGGGTATGCACTGGCCGCCGACGATCTGCGGTCGTTGCTCGGAGAACGGCTGGATAAAATCCGAACACTCGCGGACCAGATTTTAGGTGTAACGAAGCGCGAGGCTGTCGAGAGGTCCGGCGAGCAGGGGCCGCTGGCCGAATCTTGAACTTGACCGGGCTACGTGTCGCCGGAGCCCTCCTGCTCGGGATGGCGCTAAGGCTCGAGGCGGCGGATTATCCCACGCCAGCGGAAGGCGACTTCGTGCTGCGCGATTTCAAGTTCACCTCCGGCGAGGCGTTGCCGGAACTGCGGATCCACTACCGCACGCTCGGCCAGCCGGCGAAAGACGAGAAGGGCGCGGTGCGCAACGCGGTCCTGATTACGCACGGAACTACCGGGAGCGGTGCGCAATTCATTCGCCCCGAATTCGCCGGCGAGCTGTTTGGCATGGACCAACCACTGGATGCGAGCAAGTTTTTTATCGTGCTCCCTGACGGCATCGGCCACGGCAAGTCGAGTAAGCCGAGCGATGGTCGACGCGCGAAATTCCCGCGCTATGGCTACCGCGACATGGTAGAAGCGCAGTTCCGTTTGCTCACCAAGTCTCGGGGTTGATCATGCGCGACTCGTGATGGGCACCTCGATGGGGGGCATGCACACCTGGCTCTGGGGGCAGATGCAGCCCGATTTCATGGATGCGCTCATGCCGCTGGCCAGTTTGCCGACACAAATTTCAGGACGGAACCGCGCCTGGCGCCGCATCATTATCGACGCAATTCGGCACGATCCGGAATGGAACGGCGGCGACTATACGCGGCAGCCGCAGAGTCTGCGCACGGCGGCGCAGATGCTTTGGTTGATGAGCAGCAATCCGCTCTTACGGCAGGAACAGGCGCCAACGCTCGCGAAATCGGACGAGGAGCTGGACAAATTCGTGACCGATTACCTGCAGACCGGAGACGCCAATGACGTGCTTTACGCACTGGAAGCGTCGCATGATTACGATCCCGCGCCCGGTCTGGAGCGGATTCGCGCGCCTTTAGTCGCGGTGAATTTCGCAGATGATCTGATCAATCCGCCCGAGCTGGGCATTCTGGAACGCGAGATCAAACGCGTTCCGAAGGGACGCGCCGTCACGATCCCGCTGAGCGACAAAACACGCGGCCATGGCAGCCACACAGTTGCCGCGCTCTGGAAGCGCGAGCTCGAGACGCTCCTGAAGCAGCTGGATTAGGGGAGCGGCGCACACAAAAGCGGTGCAGGGACGCACCGCACTCAAAAGCGCTGCCGCGCGAAATGTTTGGCAGGCGCAGCCTGCTTTTGAGTGCGCCGCGTCCTCACGGCGCTTTCACTGCTAGGAAGAGAATTTCCCGTAGACGGCCAGCAGTTTACCGAGCGCCCACGTCGTAGACCTCGACCAAGCCAACGCCGGTATCGCCGTTTTTACCGCGTACAATGGCGGTGTAGGCAGCCGGCGGGAGAGTCATCAGGAGGGCTGACTCGGCCTCTTTGGACGGCGCCAGCCCGATCGCCCGGATTTCGGCCTTCTCAGGGGCCTCTTTCCAGTTGTCGTTGGAAGCGATCGCGGTGCCGTTCTCATTGTGCACGGTTAGGGTGGGATCTTGCAGCGCATTGGAGACTCCCTTGCTGGTGAGGCTGGGGCCGAGCGCGCGCAGCACGAGCTTCACATTGCCGCGATCTTTTCCGCCACCGGCAATAAAGCCGCCGATCATCACGTTCTCGTCCGTCCCAACGAACCCGCGCGAACTGATGTTCGCCAGCTTTGCAGCAGCGCCCGGCTTTAAATCATAGGCTTCCACCAGCCCGATCCCGGTGCTGCCTGCTCGCGGATCGTTGGAGTTGTTCTTGCCCCGCATGATGGCCGTATAGGCGCCCGGCTCCAGTTTCCGCAGAATCGCCGATTCGCGCTCGTTCTTCGGCGCCAAACCACTCGCCTCGATCTCAGCTCGCCGCGGCGAGTCTTTCCAGTTGTCGTTGAACCCGATCCGGGCGCCGCGCTCGTCGTGCAGCTCCAGCACTGGATCCTCCAACCGCCCAGCGATCGGCTTGCGGTTGACCTTCAGCGACGGTCCTTTTGCGCGGAGAATCACCTTTTTGGCCTCGTTGCCGGTGACAATGAACCCGCCGATCAGCACGTTATCGCCGGTTTGCACCCGCGCCCGTGTCGAGATGTTCATGAGCTGAGCCGGTGTAGGTGTCAGCTCAATCTTGCGAATGCGGTTGCTGTCGGCGTCCGCAATGAAAAGGTTTCCTGCGGGATCAATGTGCATTCCCAGGGTAACCGTAAACTTGGCTTTGGCCGCTGGGCCGCCGTCTCCGGCGAATGCGTTCTTGTCGCTTCCCGCCACGGTTGTGATGATGCCCGCGGCATCCACCTTGCGCACTCGCGTGTCGCCCGAGGTGATGTAAAAATTGCCTTTATTATCTGGGAGGACGAACTCGGGAGGAGCGATACCGGCGCTGGTCGCGGGGCCTCCATCACCCGAGACGTCACCTCCATTGCCTGCTACCGTGCTGATATTACCAGCGGTATCGACTTTTCGGATTCTATAGTTGTAGGTATCGGCAATGTAGAGGTTCCCTTTATCATCAAACGCAACATCTGAGGGAGCAAAGAGCTGAGCCGCGGTCGCCGGCCCACCGTCACCGCCATAGCCCTCAATGCCAGCACCGGCGACGGTGGTGATTATCCCGGACTTATCTACTTTGCGAATACGATGATGAATCGAGTCTGCGATGTAAACATTGTCTTCGCTATCGACGGCGAGTCCATGGGGCCCGTGCAGACTCGCTAACGTAGCGGGCAGACCGTCGCCCACAATGAGGTCATTTGGTGGGAGGTCGGCGTTGCCGGCAAAGGCGGTCACGGTGCCGGCAGTGTTGATCTTACGGACGGTGCCCGTAAGCACCTCAGAAGCATAAATATTGCCGACACTATCGAGCGCAACCCCCCAAACAGACCAAAAGCTCGCGCTCTTTGCCGGGCCGCCGTCTCCTGAATGCTTGCGGTCTCCGTTTCCGCCGATCGTGGTGATCACCCCAGCCACATCCACTTTCCGAATCCGGTTCAGGCCTTCGTCTGCGATGTAGAGATTCCCGTCCGGATCGCCTGTGATCCCAGTGGGGAAAAAGAGTGCGCCTTTGGTGGCGGGTCCGCCATCGCCTGTGAAACATCCGGCAAAGGTGGCCGGGCCCACGCCGGCAACGGTCGTAATAATGCCGGAGGTGTCTACCTTTCTCACCCGATTATCGCCCGGTTCGTTATGGCTGCCGGAAGCGTCGCCTGCCGCGATGTAGAGATTACCAGCCTTATCCACAGCCACTCCTAACGACAGCCCGAAACTGGCGCTTGTGGCGGGACCCCCATCGCCTGAATAACCGCGCGATCCGTTGCCCGCGACCGTGCTGATTACCCCAGCCCGGTTGATCTTCCGAATCCGAAAGTTGCCGGTGTCGGCAATGTAAATGTTTCCATCGGAGTCTGTGGTCACGGCGTTGGGGCTATCCAGGGTAGCGCTTCTGGCAGGGCCGCCATCGCCGGAAAAACTGCCGACACCACCAGTTCCGGCCACAGTTATGATTATTCCAGTGAGATGGTCGACTTTCAGAATGCGGTTATCACCAAAAGCAGCGATCAGTAGATCATCCCGGGCATCTATGGCCAATTGCGCGGGGCTAATGCTGGCGTTTGTAGCCGGGCCTCCCTCGCCCGAGTAAGGGAGTCCACTGCCGTCGCCCGCATAAGTCGTGATGATTCCCGCAGGATCAACCCGCCGCACACGAGTGCCGCCGTCGCTGATGTAGAGATTACCGGCAGAATCCACCGCCACCCCCCCCGGCGATAATTTTGCGTTTGCCTTGGTGGCGGGGCCGTCGTCGCCGGAAAAGCCGTAAGTCCCAGTTCCTGCCACCGTGATGATCGTGCCGGACGTGTCCACCTTGCAAACGCGGTGGCCGTAGTCAGAACCTATGTACATGTTCCCCGCGCTATCCAAAGCTACAGACTCGGGCTGCCGGAACCCTGCTTTCGTCGCCGGCCCTCCCTCGCCAGAGTAATCACTATTTGCGCCATTCCCGGCGACGGTCGTGATGATTCCCGAACTGCCGTCCATTTTCCGGACTCGGTGATTACCGAAGTCAGCAATGTAAAGATTGCCATCTGCGTCTACCGAGATGCCCCACGGATCGAATAACCCCGCCTTCGTAGCTGGCCCACCATCGCCAACCCCACCGCCGGCGACGGTGTCGATTATAGGCGACTCTACGGCAGTCGCTGAAGCTTGGGAGGAGGTGTGAGCCGGCCCTCCCTGGCCTGCGCCACGGCTCGATGAAACCGCGAGGGCGAGCGCGGCTAGCCCAGCTAAGGTGCACAAGACAAAGTTGGTGAATCGGGATGGAGGGTGTGGATGCATGGTATGTCTGCTGCGTATTTTTTTGAGTCGGCCCGTCATCTGTGTTCTCTTTCGAAGCTCTGACTGAGCTTTAGAGTAGGCTTTTTCGAGAGATGTCGGAACAAATACTTCTTAGCCAAAACGGCCATTCTTAATCACCGCGTCGCGTTTTTTCCCGCACCTGTTTCCGATATTCGGTCGGAGTAGCGCCATTTGTGCGCGCAAACTCTCGGACAAAATGGCTGACGTCATTTAGTCCAATTTCCGCGCTGATTTCTTTGATGCTTAACGTCGAAATCTCGAGCAACTCCTCCGCACGCTGGATCCGCAAGCGGCCGAGGTACCGGAGCGGTGACACGCCGATTCGCGTTTGAAAATCCGGCGCAGATGGGTAGGCGAAAGCTGCGTTGCACGTGCAATGTCGCTGGTTGTTACCAGGCGGGAAAGATTTTCTTCCAGAAAGGCAATCGTCGCCTGCACGCGCTGATCCATCACTTGGGAGCTGTCGCGTGCTCACGGATAAAGCGGCCTCTGGCCCTCAAACCGTCCGCGGAATACGAATGCATTCATGCGGACACAAACGGCGAGCTGGTGCAGCCGCGCTATAGCCAACGCTGGCTATATGGCCACGCGCCAGCGGCCGACTACATTGATGAGGATGGAAATCGCTCCTGACCGGCTGGCGCAATGTGCACGCGCTGAGCGTTCAGCGCTGCGATTGCTCAAGCAGCACGACTTGCGCGAGATGCTCGCGGCGGTGCAGGAGCTTCATTGCTGTCGGCCCGACGAGTTTGCCTTTCAAGCGATGACCATCCTGCTCAAGCTCGTGCCAGGGCAAGGCGCCAGCTTCAACCGGCTCAAGATGAATCCAGTCATGTTACTCTGCCAGGGTTATCCGAAGAAAGCACTCGAGCCGCTCACCGCGGTTTCGCGCCAGAACTTCATTCGGTTTCAAGATCAGCACCCCTTCGTCACGCTCTTTCGAGAAACCGGCGGCTTCGCGCCGGTCAGGACGACGGATGTCATACCTCTGCGACAGTTTGAGCGGCTCCCTATATACAACGAGTACTACCGCCGGTTCGACTCGCGCTTTCAGATCGAATTCACATTACCCGCGCCGCGCGATGTTTGTCTCTGCATGGTGCTGGACCGCGCGGACAGAGATTTCACCGAGCGCGATCGAGCGGTGCTGACGCTGCTGCAGCCACATGTCGCGCAAGCGTATCAAACCGCACAGCTGCAACTGAGGAATGTGGCGCTCTTCTCGGGCCTGAATGGAGACCCGTCGCCGGAACCACTCATGGCGCTCGGCCTAACTGCGCGTCAGGCCGAAGTGCTTTACTGGGTCACGAAGGGCAAAACGAATCCGGAAATCGGAACAATTCTCGGCGCCAGCCACCACACGATTCACCGGCACGTCAACGCAATTCTTGCGAGAGTCGGCGTGGAAAATCGCGCTGCCGCAATGTTGAGGGCGATAGAAGTGCTGGGCATTTCGCTAAGGGTCAGCGGTTGAGCTGCGCTTCAGCTACTGCAGATCGTACACTTCCACCAAGCCGACGCCCGTATCCCCGTTCTTGCCGCGCACGATCGCAGTGTAGGGGTTTTGCGGAAGCATAATCAGAATGGCTGACTCGGCCTCTTTGGATGGCGCGAGCCCAATCGACCGGATCCCGGAAGCTTTCGGCCCTCGCTTCCAGTTGCGGTTAAAAGCCATGATGCCGCCGTTGCGATCGTGCAGCTCGAGAGCTGGGTTGCGCAACGCGTCGGCGCTCCTTTGCTCGTCAAGCTCGGCCTGATCGCGCGCACCAGAGCCGGCGAGAAGCTCGCGCAAGTTAGCGAGTAATCGCGGCGATGCCGCGACCTCCGTCCGTCTCTAGGACGAGTATTTTCCGTAGACGGCGAGCAACGGATAGAAGCATTTGCTCTTGCTGTGGTAATCGCTCACGAAGCCGGTCTTCGTGCGGATTTCCACGTGCCCCGCGCCGCCGCTTCCTTTGCCGTAAACAATCACCGCGCCGACCGGAGCCGCGTAGGGATCACGAATGGGAAGCTTCTTGAAACCATAGTTGCGCACGAGTTCCTCGCCTGCCTGGCTGGCATAGTTTGTCTTCGGGTAGGAGCTGACCGCGCCGGCCGCCACGAGAGCTTCCTTCACATATCGCCAGCAGCGCGCCTTGGTGCGGGCGCTCGCCCGTTCCTGCGCTATCGTGGCCGCGCGGCGCAGGCTCGGAGCAAGGCGGGAATCAACGTTCGCTGTGGGGTAAAGGGTTCGCCCATAGTAGCGCCGAAGGATCGGCGCAGACGTTACTTTCCCTGAGGCGGGCTTGTAGTAGAAACGAGACTCAGACCGGACCAGACCCTCGGCTTTGACGAGCGCGCTCGACAAGAAGAGACAGCAGGCGGAAAGAAAAAGGCGGAGGCAAAGGCGTTGCACGGGGTTTTCTTATGCAGGCCTTGTGCCACTTGCGCCAGCGATATTTTTTGTGGAAAGAAAAAAATCTTTCTTGACGAAATCGGGTCCTTTTTGCCGAGCCGCCGCAGCCCATTTTGACGCTTCCCGGGACGACCCTGCAGACTTTTGGGTGAACCGGAATTTATGTCCCGCATGATCGACGCCGCCGAAGTCCGTGCTGCGGAGAAATACTTCCATCACCACATCCCGCTGACCCGCGCGATGGGCCTCCGCGTTGTGGCAAATGAGGAGAATGGCTTTGCGATTGAGGCGCCGGTCGCTCTCAACTACAACCACATGCGAAGCGCGTTCGGCGGCAGCATCAACGCCGCCGCAACGCTCGCCGGCTATGGAATGCTCTGGCTGCAATTGCGCTCCAGCGCTGCGCACGTGGTGATTGCCGAAAGCTCGATCCGCTTCTTGCGTCCGGTCCGAACAACCATCCGGGCGCGATGCGATCAGCTCGATGCGGGAGAGTGGGAGCGATTTCGAAGCGCGCTTCGCACGTCAGGCAAAGCGCGAATCAAATTGCAGGTGCGCGTCGAGGAAGAATCAGTCCTCGCGGCACGATTCGAGGGAGTGTTCGTTGCTACGACTCAGGAGCTGGCCTGAACCTACGGCCCGCCCTTCGCCCGCGCTTCGATCTGATCCAGACTCGGGTCGTTCTCCTTCACCCAACGCTGGATTTCGCCGACTTCTCCCGGACTGACCGCATTCGGCCGCGCCGGCGCGTCCTCCACCGGCAGCGCCTGCCGATGTTTCCAATGCCGCCCGTGCCGGCGCAACGCGTAATACATCGTCTTGGCAGTGACCGCGCCGACGCCGCTGGCACGCATCGCATTATAAAACATGCGATCGACTTCTTCGTGCGGACGCGATTGCTCCTCATACGCGACGTCGTGCAACACGGAAGCGTTCCGGTATTTGCCTTCAAACGGTCCCCCGATCAGCGTCCAGAAAGCGCGCGGAATCGAGGCGCCGTTTACCCGTGACCCCGCCGGCGCAACCCACACTTCTCCGTAGGGATCGGTGTAGCGCAGCTCGTTTAGAAGCACCATCGTGACCCCATCGTTCTCCCAGCGGGTTTCCACCGGACCGCTGAAATGTCCCCAGCTCGATGCCCGCGCCACCTTCGCTTTCGCTGCTTCTCGGTCCAGCTTTTTCGCCGCTCTCGCGGCCTCGCGTTCGAGATCACGTTTGCCCGAGCCACACGCCGTCAAAAGCGCCAGCAGCAGCAAAGCGAACGCGCGCAGGAGAAGATCACAGTTCGTTCGCATCACCAATCCCTCAGGTCCGAGCCGCAATCATCTCCCGTTCGCGAGCGCGCGACGGTTTTGCTGAGGGTGCAGCGCCCGCTGGCGGCCGGCGGAAGCCTTTCAGATAAAAGAGCATGAAAATTCCGCTGCAAATGAGAACCGATCCGATCCATTTCAAGAGCCAGCCCGGATCACGCAAAATCTGAATGGTGCTCTGGCCGAGATTTTCCGGGTTCCAGGACGCCTGCGACATTTTGTAGGTGAGCCCCGTCCAGGGCCGCCACCATGCTATCGGATAGCTGAACGGGTTATTCATCCAGCATTGCCCGGTGGCGGCGCCGCCCTCGCGGTCAGTCACGCGCAGAGTGCTTTTGAAGCCCGCCGGGCTGTCGCTGCCTTCGTTGCGTTGGACTTCAAAGTCGAGCAGCTCCAGCGCGATTGGCAGTTGATGTTGTTTCCAGCCGAACGCGACCTGGATCGGGGTTGGCTCAGTCGGAATCGCGATCTGCCAGCCGGCCGGCACCCACTGCTCGTGCGTCGCGGAGCCTTGCTGCACGCGGACGCGCACACCCTCCGGCGCATCGGCCGCTGCCGCTCCTTCCGCGACGGGCCGGAATTCCATCCAATGCTCGGCGTGCGCGAGTGTCCGATCCACGACCAGTTGCCAATCAGCCCAGCCCGTCGGCAACGGCACGTTGAGGTCGAGCTTGCCGTTCGAGCGGCCGGCGTTGCGCGAGGTCAGGTCGTAAGTGATGGCGCCGTCGTCGCCGATGAAGAGCGTGAGGCGATTGGGTGTGGGAGACTGCATCCGATCGCCGCCATGAGCATCTGGCACCGGAGCAGCCGGGATGCCGCGGCCGCGCAACGTCACCACCACCGCCGGATTGTTTGGTTCTTCCGAGACAGAAATCGGCCTGCCATTGTCGATCCGGAAGTCCGGCCAGTAATTCTCGATTCGCATCGTAAAGGGGCTCCCCTCCAGCGGCGTATCATGCCCAAGATGGGCGGCGACGTCATATTTCCAGCTCTTGTCGCCGATTACGATTGCCACGTTCAGCTTGCCGCCGTTTTCCGGTTCCGAGAGCAGCACCTTGGCTCCCGTGCTGCCGCCTTTCATCGCCTTCGCGATCTGCTGCTCGGGCGCTCTGGCAAACGCGAAGATCGACTCCTCGATCTCGACCTCTTCACTGGCAGCCGTAATCGGCAAAGCTGTCCCGCGCTTCAGCTCGATTGTGGCGAGTCCCATGTTGAAGCTGTTGCGGGCATCTCGAGCATCTTCGGCAAGCAGCCAGCTCTCAAGCCGCTGTCCCATCATCGCGGTCGTGATCGCGAAATGCACGGCCGGCGCTCCGCCGGTCGCGACGGGTTTTGGGTTCAACTTCCCTTCCACGGCCGGCGCGTAGTCGATCATGCTCAGGCGAGCGCCTGAGGCGAGCGCGCCCAGATCCCATGGTCTCGCGGGAGTGGGAGGCCGGTTGATGAATTCCGCGGCGTAGCCTTTGATGATGCCATCGGTGTCGCGCACCCGCAGCTGGTGCTGGTCGGTGAGCAAGCGGCTGGAGGGCGGTTCGCCTTTGAAGAGAGTGATCGTCCCTTCCACGCCCCAGATCCGTCCGATCAAAGATCCCACCAGCAGCGTGATGATCCCCAGGTGCGTGACCAGGAACGCGACGTGATGCTTCCTCCACGGCCAGCGCGAAAGCGCGGAGACCGCCAGATTGGCCGCGAGCAGGAGCAGCCAGAGGTTGAACCACGGCGCACCATAAACATAAGCACACGCCACCTTGGCATCGAAGCTCGATTCCCAAATCGTGCCCGCGATGCTCGCAACGATGAGCACCGCCAGAAGCACCACCGCTAGCTTCAGTGAGGAAAAGAACTCAAAGAAAAAATTCCGCTGCCAGCTCGGAGGGGCAGACGAGGAGATCGCCATCGGACGGCTATTGTCCGCGAAAGGCGCAGCGGTTCAATTCACGATTGAATCCGCGCGTGCAGCCACGTCCAAACGCGCTCGCAACTAGCGCGTCAGCTCTCGCCGTTTCGGCGAATGTGTTTAGCGTTGCACGAGCGGTTCGCGTCCTACGCGGTCATCCCGAGGCTGCGGAGACGCCGAGGGACCTCCCGCTCGGGCTTCGATCTGCGCTGAAGGAGGCATGCACTCGCGAGAGCAGGCGGGAGGTCCACGTTCGGCTTCGCTCAGTGCAGGCTCTCGGCGCGCTTCGCCAGCCTCGGGATGACAACTGAGAGCGTCGGACGCTAAACAGCTCCCTTCCCGCCGGGTCGCGGCTACACTTTTAGTTCGCCCAGGAACGCCACTTCTTGCGAAGCGGTTTCACGTAGCGATTGACATCCACGTTCTTAATCCGGTCGACCCCTTCTTTGACGGCGTCTGCCGAGTCCTCGTAACGGCGCCGCACGGTCTTGAAGAACGGCCACAGAAACGGCAGGGACAAAACACCGAGGTTGAGATCGCGGAACGGGGATTTCGCTTCCACTTCACGTTCCGCCGTCTCGGAGGAGTAACGAATGGCGAGGCCGATCGCCAATCCCAGCGCGAGCGCCCCGATTACCGTCGGCACTGGGTTCTCGCGCAGGAAAAACTCCGTGCGCTCGCGCGCTGTTCCGGCGGTCGCCTTCGTCTGCCGCCAGGCGTCGCCCGCCACGGTCGAGACTCTCTCGGTCGCTTCCTCGAAACGGGTGGGCCGCTCGGCGGAAATCGGTGCTTCGCCCGGGTTCATCGAGCCCGCCATCGGCTCCTTCTGAGTAAAATCTTCGCCATTCGGATTGATCATACAGTCGATTCGTAATTCACCCGCCGTTTGCGTCTCTCGCAATGAGGCGACGGCGCAGCCGCGTCTGGGTGGAAAAGCGAAATCATATGGAGAGGCCTAATTGAAAGGAGCGAGCCATGAACGAATCGAACACAGACAACGCAAACAAAAACCCAGACCCGGTGACGGGTGAGCCTGGCTCTCATCCCATCGGCGCCGCAGTGGGTGCTGCTGGCGGCGGCTTGACCGGGGCAGCCATCGGCGCGGTGGTTGGCGGGCCTGCCGGCGCTGCGATCGGAGCAGTGGTGGGAGGAATTGCGGGCGCCTACAGCGGCAAAGGCGTGGCCGAAACAATGAATCCGACCGTGGAAGAACAATACTGGCGCGAGAACCACCCTACTCAGCCGTGGGCCAGCCCGGAATCGACCTACGAGCACTACGCCCCCGCCTACCGCACCGGTTACGAGGGCGTGCGGAAGTACGCGGGCAAGAGCTACGAACAGATTGAGGGCGATCTGGCGCGCGATTACGAAAAGCACGACGCCAATCCCGCAATTCCTTGGGACCGCGCCCGGCCAGCAGTGAGAGCTGCATGGGACCGGGTCTCAGGTGTGGTCGGGCCGCGAGACACGGATCGCGGGATGCGGGGCGGAATTTAACGCCGCCTTGGCCGCACGGCATCGGATATCGCTTTGGCAAGATTCTGGCATGCTTCGGTGCCGATGCATGCAGTTCGGCTTCGTATCCGTTTAGCGTTCGACGCTCCTCACTTGTCATTCCGAGGCTGGCGAAGCGCGCCGAGAGCCTGCACTGAGCGAAGCCGAACGTGGACCTCACGCCCGCTCTCCCGACTCCGTCGCTGGTTAAGGGAAAGTCGAAGACCGCGCGTGAGGTCCCTCGCCGTCTGCGCAGGCTCGGGATGACCGCGTAGAACGCCGACGGCTCGTGCGACGCTAAACAGATACTCGGCTTTAGCCGAATGAAGCCGCTCTGCCAACCGGCATTTAAGCCGCGACAAACTCGTCTATCACCGCGAGAAACGAGTCGATGTGGAACGGCTTCGTCAGATAGTTCTTCGCGCCGGCCGAGAGCAGGCGCTCAATCTGGCTCGGTGTCGCATTCGCGCTCAGAATCACCACCGGAAGCTCAGCCGTCGCGGGCTTTGAGCGCAGCAGCCGCAGCACCTCGGAGCCGTGCAGATCCGGCAGGTTCAGGTCGAGCAGGACCAGCTTCGGACGGTAGGCTTCCGCCAAGTCTAGCCCGAGCTGCCCGCACGGAGCGTGCATCAAACTGACCGCGGGCCGGTATTCAAGGATCCGCTCGACGAGCGTGAAATTCACCGCGTCATCTTCCACATAGAGCACGTCGCACCTGCGCGGAGACTCGGTTTGAACTGCGCTTCCCTCATGGTCGGCGGCCGTCGCCGGTTCGCACAGCTCCCGCTCGATGATGCCGAGCATCTCGCGCGCTGACTTCAGAATTTGTTGCACATCGCCGGTGTCGCGCCTGTTCGCCGGCTGTAGCGCCAGGAGTTCCGCGAAGCCGATGATCGCGTTGAGCGGTGTCCTGAGTTGGTGGTTCAACTGGACTCGCCATGCCTCCTGCGCCGGTGTGTCTGATCCCCCGTCGCGGCTCGGCTCCGCGCCTGCTTCATCTAATTTCGCATCTGCTCGAGTGCTCGTTTCGTTCATGGTCAATGTTTCGTGGCAGTGTTCGGGATCTCAGCCCCAGACGGCGGCGGGAGGGGCCGTCTCCATCCGGAGACCGGAGGGTTCGTCGTGGAGCTGGTCGCGCAGTTTAATAAGCATATCGATATCGCGCCGCATCTTGTTTTTATGCGCGCAAAAGATGAGCGCGGTTTCGTCGGTAATTAGTTCCTCCTTGAACGCATCGAGGAGCGCTTGATCGAAGCTGTGCCAGCCCATCGTCCCGCCGGCTTCAATGATTTCCTGAAAGGTGCGGTTCTCCGATTCGCCGTAAACGAGAGTCTCGCGCGTCCTGAGGCTGCTGCCCATGATCTCGCTGATCATCAGACGCCCGCCACCGATCTTGCTCACCAGGCGCTGGCTCACGATGTAGCGGATGGTATCAGCCAGGCGCTGGCGAAGCTGCTGCTCCTCGTCTTTTGCAAACATTCCCAGAATACGGTTGATGGTCTGCCCTGCGCTGATTGTGTGCAGAGTCGCGAAGACGATGTGGCCCGTTTCTGCGGCGGTCATCGCAATTTCCATCGTCGCCCGATCACGAATCTCGCCTACCAGGATGACTTTCGGAGCCTGGCGCAATGCCGCGCGTAACCCAGTGGCGAAATCGGAAAAGTCTTTCCCGAGCTCGCGCTGATTGAAAAGAGCGAGCTTGTGCGGGTGCAAAAACTCAATCGGATCCTCGAGGGTAAGGATATGAATTTTCTGTGTCTCGTTCAGCTCATTCAGCATCGCGGCCAGCGTGGTGGTCTTGCCGCTGCCGGTGGCGCCGGTCACAAAAATGATGCCGTTTTTCTCCTTCACCATCTCCCGGAAGATCGGCGGCAAAGCGAGGCCTTCGAGAGTCGGGATCTGTGTTTGGAGCTTCCGCATCACGATCGCCTGCCGGCCGTTCTGTTTGAAGATGTTAACCCGGAAGCGCGCGATCTCGCCGAGCGCGTAGCTGCAGTCGCACGATCCGGTTTTCGCGAGATCCTGCACCAGGCGCTCCTCGCCGTTGATCATGTGGGCGGCGATTTCCTCGATCTGAGTCGCGGTGAACGCCCCGCCTGGCGTGTCGACCGGAAATTCCTCGAGCATGCCGTATTCCTCGACAATCGGCGGCTTTCCGGTCGCAAAAAGCAGGTCGGATACACCTTTCCCGCTCTCAATCATGGCGGTCAGGAGCGGGTCGATAACGTCTTTCACGAGCAAGAGGGCAGGAGAAGGACATAGAAACAGCGGGAAACGTGCCGCGTTGCGCGCGCGCAGCCGAACGTCTCACGAGGGTTGCACGGTCGGGACCAACTACCCGCCGCGCGGCCGTGCCGTTTGGCGATTCGTTGACAGGTGTGTTACATGTTGCATATGAAACATCCGCTGAATGTCCTCAAAAAGCGGATTTTTCACCGAGCAGGGTCTAGATCCATCAGGACGAGGCGCGCGTGACTTTTACATTTCGCAGTCGCGGATCAGGCACTTCCTTCGATACGGGCCGGCTCACAAATTCTTCGAAAGTCTCTCGATTCCTTACGTTCTGCAGAATCCATCTGTGATCTTCAGCGGGCTCGAACGAGAGAATTTTCAGAATGGCCTTTGCTACGCCGGATTACCGCCAGTGCAATATTTGGACGCAGATGTAACCGCGCCGCCGCCGCGCGGCATGATCTTTGCAGTGTTTGCTAACGCCGACTTTCACATCTTCGAATGGAGATGGGAGAAAGCTGATTCGAACAACTACGGGTACCCAATGGACGCCCAAACCAGATTCACTCAAATTCAATGGAGTCGCTGACTGACTTTGTTCGCTCGAAGAAGGCCAAGAAGTTCGAGCCGAAACCATACTATTCGCAGAACGGTGACGCGCTGATCTTTTATTTCAAAGACGAGCCGTCATACGCCGAACGGGTCGACGATTTCCTAACCGTTTATAAGGCAACCCAGTCGGACGAGATCGTTGGATGTGAGTTGAAAGGAGTGCGACACATTCTCCAGCGGATGGGCAACTTCGGCGTACTAATCCAATCGAGCGCAGTGGATATGAGCCTCTTGTTTTGGGGATATCTGGGGTACTCGACGCTTAGTCAGCACGAGAGCCGTGGGATCCGAATCAACGAGTTGGGGCAGGCGATCGCCGGAAGCCGAGCGAGGGTAGATACTGCCGAGCTCGTTGCGTAGCGGCTGATTCGACGTTACCGCTGCGCCGGAAAATCAGGACATCCGACCGCATCGAGCTTCTTGCCGGCGACACGGCCTTGGTGATTTCTAAGCATAATCGCAAGCGCCGAGAATCCGCTGTTCGATTTCCGAGGCCAACTGTTCGCTTAGTTGTGCAGCCCGTGTGCGCTGCTTCGCCGCCGCTGCGCGCGCCCGCGTCAGAGTGGTTGCCAATTCCCGCTGGGTTTCGAGCGGCGGCACCGGGAACTCGAACTTCCAGATGTCGGCTCCACCGATGGCGTAATTGCCGACGGCGGTGCGCGCAGCTAGCTCTATTTGAGCGCGCATTGGGGGTGTGTGGAGCACGAGCCACAGAAAGTCCGGGATAACCCGCTCATTAACGCGGACACGAATTACCTTATCAGGAAAAATCAGGTTGTGCTGATCTTCCGGAACTAGGGCAGACATGCCGACATACGCGAGCGTTCCGTTCGTCCGGCACAGGAGGAGATCACCACGCCTCAGGTCAAACGCTTTTCGGTAGCGCGGCTGGTCCGGTGCAAATTTTCGTTCGCTTGGCACGAACTCGCCTCGCGTGACTGCACTAATCTTGAGCACTTCGAGACCCGTGCGAACGCTCGATGGTGCCGCCGAACAGCCGTGCCTGACGTCGAGCAAGATATCAGTGCCGCGAGCGACGGGATATTTGCCCCCGCGGACGTTCGGTGCTGTGAGGCGTTTGAAAACTGAGCCAGCAGTCCACGTCAGCGTATCTGAGAAACGCGCGGCGAAGAATTTCAGTGGCTGCGCAGCCGTTCCAGTGAGGTCGAATCCGAGTTGGCCCAAGAAATTCGCTTCGGCCTTGTGCTGTGCATCGTCAGCCGATGAAAGCGTCTCAGCGACCTTGAACTGTGCTGCGTGCCAGCGTTTCACAATCTCCTGCTGCGTCGCGAGCGGCGGTAGCGGGATCTCAAGCGAGAGGAACTCTTCCTCCTTGAAACGATTCCGACTAACGGCCGCCGACCCGACAGATCGCGCGTTCACGGCCTCTATCGTTTTCGGCAGAGTAGCGAAGAGGTAAATGAAATCTGCCAACGCAGCTGTGGAATCGATTTCGAATTGAGGGAACTCGCCAGACACATACATCCCGACATGTTCCGGTTGAACGACTGCGAAGGATGACTTCCACGCAAACAAGCGATTGTAGATGAGCGCGCCGGGAACGAGCGGTGTTAAGTGAGTAGCACTCGTGTCAGTTCCTTTTACCGTCTCACGGTGAAACACTCCCTCCGCATACCACTTCACTCCCGCAAGTTTATATTCGCGCGCAGCGTCAACCTTCTCCGGCGAACTGAATTGCCGCGCTATTGTGCCAAGGCGAACAACTTGCCAATCGCGCGGCAAGCGCGCTGCATCGAAAACAGCATCGGGCCGCTTCCACCGATCGAGTTCCGAAAATCGAACTGCGTACGCCCGGCGAGGCTGCGACGTTTCAGTCGTCACGCTGCTAGGGGCTCAAGGAAAAAGCTTTCGGGATTCCGCAGGAATTCGCGGTAGACCTCGACGCAGGTTTTTTCGCCCTCGGGGGGCTGGCGATCATTTGGATATAGTTCGTTCGTGTCTGGCTCGCCCGTGGCGGTGATGCCGACGTGTTCGGCTTCATAGAGGAAAACTGCATAGTCGAACCGCTGTTTGAGCAGTGCGCGACTTTCGGTGCGAATCTTCTCGGCCATCTCCGCCTGGTATTCGCGAAGCTTTTTCTCTGCTTGTTTCTGCGCCTCTTTATCGCCCGTGGTCACGGCAGCTTCGATTTCATTTTGCAATGCCGCGGTCTCGCGGTCGATCGCGTCGGAGTGTTTTCTTTCGATTTCGGAGCGCCCCTCCCGCTGGAGCTTGTCGAAGCGCGCCTGTTCCTTTGCCGTGAACTTCTGCAAAAACAGGATTGAGGCTTTGACGCTTGCGCCGCTGCTAAAGAAAGTCTCCTGCGGGAGACTGACGACGGCGCGCACAAAGGCGCGGTCCTCGACAAACTCGCGCACGAACGCGAGCGACGGGTTGTTGAAAACACCTTCCGGCAACACGATGCCAAGCCGGCCGCCGGGTTTCAGCAAGGATAGGCAGCGCTCGATGAATAGCAGCTCGGTTTTGATTTTCCCGATCTTCTTCGCCGGCTTGTCGGCAGCGCCGCGCTTCGGCAATTCAAAAAGGCTGGCAATCCTCTCACGGTTTGCGGCCGCCGCTTCGATCCGGGCAACCGCTTTCTTGTAAACGTCGCCGTATTCACGCGCATACTTTCGCTTCGCCTGCTCCCACTCGCGGTCATCGGGGATCTCGACCTCGTCGCTAGTTTCCACATGCGCTCCGAACGGCGGATTCGTCAGCACAATGTCGAAACGTTCTTCGAAGATGCCATTGATGTTCAGGAACCCGTTCCAGTGATGCACGCCGCCATGACCGTCACCATGCATGATCATGTTCATCTTACTCGTGCGCGCCATCCGGTCATTCGCATCCGTGCCGTAGATGCAGGTGTTCGATAATTTCCACATCCGCGACTGCGGATTCTTCGGGTCGAGATCGCGTTGGATCAGCTCGTACTTCTCGCGCAACGACTTTGCTTTCTTCTCTTTCGACCAACCCTTCTTCTTCTCGATGTCAGCCTTGAATTTGGCGTACTCGGCGTCTGCCTCCGCAAGCAGTTGCTCGCGCACTTTCGCGAAGAAGCGGATCAGAAACCCGCCCGAACCGCTCGCCGGATCACAGATGATGTCGCCAAATTTCGGCTCCATCATCTCGACCATGAATTTTACCAGTTCACGAGGCGTGAAGAACTGGCCGATGTCGCCGCGGAACGTTCGTCCGAGAAAGCGTTCAAACGCGATACCTTTCACGTCCTCACCCGTTTCCGACAGGTTGTAGCGCTCGAGCAGACGCACGATCTCAAGCACCGTCGGGAATTTCAGGCGGATTTCCTCGTCTGGCGCGAAGAGATAGTCAGCTTCGTATTCATCCTTTGTCTCGCGAAACAGCGCTTCGACGGGATTCCGGTGAATCACCGCCTGCTCGTTCATGAAATCTGCCGTGAATAGATTCCGTCGATCACGCCCCCGAAGCAGTCGCCGCTCAAAGCAGACCTTCATAAACAGGACCTTGGCGATCTCATCGAAGGCAGCGGCAGGATCGAGGTGCTCGCGGTTACGGATGATGTTGTGGCACTGGTGGAGCAGATCGGCGAATTCATCCTCTTTGAAGACCTTTAGCTTCTTAATCAGCTCCTCGATTTCTTTATCGCTCGCGTCAGACTTGGGGATATCGGTGATCTCCTCAACATAACCCGGCATGCGGTCCTTCTTGACCCGCCAGAACTTGGTCTCGCGATGGTTGTGCGTGACGAAGAAAGGCGCGTCAGTGATTCGCGCGTAACTTTCGCCTTGCCCGTAATCTCGTGGGCTGATCGTCACGTTATCAGCCTTGCATTCGACCACGGCGAGCGGCGGCTTCCGATCAGCTTTCTGCGCAACTGATCGCCAGATCACAATGTCGGCTTCTGCGTGTTGGCGTCCGCGTTGCGTGTCAATTTCCTCCGCCATCTGCGCGACACTGTAGCCGTAGTCGTTCACGAGTCTGCAGACGAACTCCTGTCGGACCGTCTCCTCAGGCATTTCCAGGAACCATCCTTGCCGGATGTGGCTCCAGATTTGTCCCTGTGCGTTGCGGCGGATTGTAAGTCGGTCAGGCATGTATGCTCCTCGATTAACTTCTGATAATTGCTCGGAAAGATAGCACGCGCGCGGAGCCGTGCGGCGACGGGGGCGAACGGAGTGCGGTGCCGGCGGCTAAACTTTGCTGATCTCAGCGCCACTCGTGCTTCGGGTATTTGCGCTGCAGCTCCTTCTTTATCTTGGGATAGGTCTCCCGCCAAAACCCCTCCAGGTCGGTCGTGACCTGGAGCGGCCGGTTGTTGGGTGCGAGCACTTGAATGACGAGCGGGATGCGACCTCGACCCAGCGCGAGATTGCGCTCGACGCCATAGAGATCCTGAATGCGCGCCGCCACGCTCGGCGAATTGGAGGCAGCGTATGTGATCTTCGCCTTTCGTCCATTCGGGAGGGTGATCCGTTCCGGCGCGAATTGCTCCACGAGCTGCTGCTGTTGCGGAGAGAGCCACGATTTCACCACTGGCCCAACGGGGCGGTCCTTGATCTCCTTGTAAGTAACGGCCCCACTGCAAATCTGCGCGATCAGCTCGAGCCGCTCCGCCTCGCCGATCCGCGGTATCGAAAGTTCCGGCATGAAAACGGCGATCCAGTTCACCCGCAGGATCCATTGCTCGACCGCGTTGTCCCAGTTCTTGAGCGGACATGTTCCGGCGACGACTTCCTGTGCCAAAATCGCAGCCGCCTCGGCTTCCGGAGCGTCCGCTGTTTCTTTGCGCAAGACGAGATCGTGAAATGATGTCTGGCGTTGCGCGATTACCCGGCGCAGAGCGGAATCGAACGCGACCGCGACCGTTTCTCGAAAGGCCTCCGGAAAGAGCTCGCACAGCCACGCCTCCTCGATCCGCGTCGCCAGCGTAAGCAGAACCTGGCGTTCTCCATCGCTGCTCTCGATCTCGCGAATCTCGGATGCGACCAGCAACGGCGACCGATGAACGGCGCTTTCCCGCGCGAGCACCCCGCGGCGACCATGCACCAGCGCGCACCTGAGGGTCCCTTGATCCAGACGCGCCGCCACCTGATCAGGAAAACCGGCCAGGACGCAACGCTGGATTGCTCCAGGCGCGGACTCGGTGGCTGTTACGTCGAGACCTTCCTCCCGCGCGATCGCGATAAAGTGATCCCAAAGTTGCGCCGCCTCCCGGGCCGCCGCGGCGTTGACCGATAGACGCGCGCAGCGGCGCGGATCGAAGTTGTTCTTCTCCGCAAAACGAAAAGCGCGAACGAGAATGAAGAGGTCCGAGTCGTCGTCCGCACCGAGCAGATCCTCGCGATCTTCACGTGCCTGCTTGCCTTCGGCGCGTCGCAGCAGGTTGCGTCCTTGCGTGACGGCGGCAATCAGCGCAATCGCGCGGACGCAGCGATGTTCCTGCGCGGCCAGTAGCATGCGCGCGTAACGCGGGTGCACCGGAAAAGCCAGCAGCCTTTTCCCCAGCGGTGTGATCCGCGCCTCCGGAATCGAGAGCGCCCCAAGGTCCATGAGCAACTGCTCGGCGCGCGCGAGCGCCCGCGAATCGGGTGGTTCGAGCCAGCGGAAGCTCGCCACGTCATCGATGCCGCTCGCTTTGAGCGTCAAGATAACCTCGGCCAGGTCGAGGCGCTTCACCTCAGGCAATTCCTGGGCAGCGCGTTCCATATGTTCGCGTTCGGTCCAGAGCCGCAAACATCTGCCGGGTGCGATGCGACCGGCCCGGCCGGCGCGTTGATCTGCCGAGGCGCGGCTGATCTTCTCCACCAACAGCGTGTTGATGCCGCGTCTGGGATCGAACCTTGCGATCCGCGCCAACCCGCTGTCGATCACCACGCGCACACCTTCAATGGTGAGCGAGGTTTCCGCGACGTTCGTGGCGATAATCGCCTTGCGCTTTTCGTAGCGAGCGAGCGCGGCATCCTGTTCCGCAGCAGGCAGCTCCCCGTACAAGGGAAGCGCCACGAATTGATTGCTCACGCGCGACGCGCGCACAGCGGACAACGTGCGCGTGATCTCATACTTGCCGGGCATGAAGATGAGCACATCGCCTTCCGTCTGCGGCGCGATCCGCGCGAGTTCGTCCTCCGCCAGATCCCAGACGGCGTAGTCATCGGCGCGCACCGGCCTCTCGAGATACTGGATCGCGACCGGATGTTGCCGCCCGGTCGAGGTGAGCAGCACGCACGGCTCGAGGAATTTCTCCAGCGCACCGGCATCGAGCGTAGCCGACATCACCACGATCTTCAGTTCGGGGCGGCTTGTCTCCTGCAGGCGCAACGCGCGCGCCAGCGTAATGTCCCCGTAAAGGTGCCGCTCGTGAAATTCGTCGAAAAGAACGGCGGAAACGTTACGCAATCCGGGATCCTGGATTAGTTGCCGCAGCAAGACCCCTTCGGTGACAAACCGGATGCGGGTGCGCTTGGAAACGACATTCTCGAACCGGATCTGATAGCCGACCTCCTCACCGAGGCGCGTATTCCGTTCCGAGGCTACACGCGCCGCAAGGAGACGCGCCGCGAGACGCCGCGGCTGCAGGATCACCACTTCACCGCTCCCGAGGAGCCCGTGATCCAAAAGGATCTGCGGCACCTGTGTTGATTTTCCCGAGCCGGTCGGCGCCTGCAGAATCACGCGCCGCTGAGCTTTGAGACCGAACACGATCTCGTGCTCGAGCTCGTAAATCGGGAGATCGCGCGGGCTCAACGCGCGTTAAAACACGAGCGCGTCGATAAGCGCGTCCGCCACTCCCACCAGTGCAGCGCCAGTGATGAGCCCCGCGCAGATCGGCTCGAGCCCTTCCACCCAACGCCGATGTCCCGCGCTCCCAGGTGCCTGGCGGCGACTCTGCCACCAGAAGAAGAGCGCGCCGAACCACATCGTGAAGCAATACTCGGGAGGCAGGATCACGCCCAGGCCGATCGAAACAGATGAGAGCGGGAATGGTTTGCGTCGCACGATGGTCATGATCTCAATGAAGGCGGCGAAGAGTGCCGCGACGACCATTGAGATGATGGCCGAGGCCGGCAGAGTCGCGATGCCGCGCGCGATCAATTCGGCCACGCCTTTCCACTGCAATGCGGCGGGCATCGGAAAGAGATCCGAGCCGAGCGTCGCGGTCGAGCGCACGCCTGCCGGATCGGCCTTGAGGAACAGCACAAAGAAAAGCGGCGTGGCGGCGAGTGCACCGGCGAAGATCCCGATGACATGACCCATCGCCTGCTGACGGGGTTTGGCGCCGAGCATGTATCCCGGTTTGATGTCCGAAAGCAGATTGCCGGCGTTCGACGCGACCTCTGCCGTCATACCGGCGGTGATCAGGTTGGACGCAGGATTGGTGCGATCGATCGCGCCGATCGTGAACTGCGTGATCTTGCTGAGCGAGCCGGTCGGCGTCCATGAGGTCAGCGCCATCGAGTTCGCGCAGATGACGGTGAGAATAATAATTAGCGGCAGCGAAAGCAGCGCGAGCCAGAACGGGACACCGAAAAAGATGTGCGTGACCCAGCAACCGAGGATGCTAAAGAGCGGCACGCCCACGTAGGAAAGCCAGAGCGGCAGTTCGATGTGTCGCAAAACGTCGGAGCCGCCGCTTTCTTTTCGTTTCCCGCGAATATTGCGCAAAACGCTGGTGAAAATCTCTGGCTTCCCGGCGAGTGCGATGAGGGAGCCGACCACCATCATGGTCACGCCCCACCAGAGGGACCATTGATTGACGATCTCGGCGCGATTCAGCGGCACGATCGCGCCCGTCGGGCCGGGGCGCGGTGCGATATCGCCGCGCGCGATCATCAATGGCGCAAGGAGAAAGAAGTTGACCGCGGTGCCAAGCGCGACACTGCTCGCGACCCGGATGCCCATAAGACCGCCAACGCCGAGCATAGCGGCGTCGAGTGTTAACCGCAGACCAAGCGTGCGGAAGTTGGTGCCGAGGATGGCGGGATCGCCAAACTTCGCGCCCCACCAGTAATAGAATTCATCGACCCGAAGCGGGAAGACTTTGGGCGCCTTCCAGCCGAAGACCCGGTCAAGGCCGAGCGCGCTGAATTGCAGCAGGCGCTGGAGCGCACCGCTGCTGCAGAATTGGTAGATCGCGGTGAGGCCGCCAGCGATACCGAGCAGCTTCGCTTTGTACATTCCTTCGCCTTCGGCGCCGTGATAGAGCGCATCGAGCACGACACCGCAGGCGCGGCCTTCCGGGAATGGGAGCTGATCTTCGTTGATGAAGCGGCGCTTCAGCGGGAAGGCAACGAGCACGCCGACAATCGACATGATCGTCATCCAGACGAGCATGTGCCACCAGGGGAGGATGACGCCAGTGACCATCATGTAGGCGCAAAGACTGGAGACGAGCGGCACCGTCATGTAACCCGCGGCGGTCGCGATCGATTGCATCGCGTTGTTCTCCAGGATCGTGAAATCCTTCCCCAGTCCCACGCGCGCGAGCGTACGGAACATCGCGAAGGCAAGGATCACGGAGGTGAGACCGACGCCGAGCGTCACGCCGGTTTTGCCGCCGATGTAAAGATTCGTCGCCGAAAGAATCCCGCCCAGCAGAAATCCAGTGAGCCCGGAGCGAATCGTGAGCTGCGGAAGGTCGCCCCGGAAGACATTCTCAAACCACCAGCGGTCTTTCTCTTCGCGCGTCCAGGTCCGGGTTTGTTCGTCGGTAAGTTGAGCGAGCGGCATAAAGTTAGTGCAAGCTTCCAGCCTGCGAGGCTAACGATGCAAGCCCCAACCGTGCTGTAAGCCGCCGGAACTTTACCGCGCGCAAAAAGCCTTGCGCGAGCATGTCTGCATCATGGACGGTTTTCCGCCATGGCGATCCGCACCTACCTACCGCGGCCGGAATATCCGCGGCCCGATCGGCAACGCGGCTTCGTGCATGGCGTCGACTGGCTGAATCTGAACGGCGCCTGGGAATTTCGCTTCGACCCGGATCGCGTCGGGCTTGAACAGCAGTGGTTTCTGCCCGGCGGCGCGCGCTGGGGTGAGCAAATTACGGTGCCGTTTTGCTGGGAATCCCTCGCGGCCTGGGGGGAAGCGGACGCGGCGGGCAACGATAACTATTTCTCGCGCCGCGTTTATCGGAATCCGCTCGAGGTCGATCGCTTCAATTATCGCGATGCTGAGCGCTTCGAGGTCGGTTGGTATCGCCGCAGCGTAGTCGTTCCGGCTCACGCGCAGTGGAAGGATAAGCGGATCATCCTTACGGTCGGCGCGGCGGATTTTTTAACCGATTGCTGGTGCAATGGGCAGCACCTCGCGCGGAACGAAGGCGGCTACATTCCGTTTGAGTTCGATCTGACCAACGCGTTGTCGCGCAATGCGGAGGGCGAGCTGAGCGCGGCGATTGTTCTCCGTGTGGAAGATCAGATGAACAACCGCGAGCAGCCGGTCGGGAAACAATGGGGCTGGTACAGCAGCGTCAGCGGCATCTGGCAGACCGTTTTTCTTGAACCGCGCGCCGTGACATTCATTGAGCGGTTCGAAATCACGACCGACGCGGAAGCGAATGAAGTTGCGTTCCGGATCATCACGAACGGCGGGACGGAATGTGCGGTGGATGTGCAGGCGCCGGATGGCCGGACCTTCTCTGCTACGTTTGCAGTCTCGGAGGAGTTCGCTTCCGGAAATATCTCGCTGCAAGAGGCGATCCTTTGGAATCCGACGGAGCCGGCGCTTTACAAGGTGCGCTTCACGTTGCGCAACGGGGCGGCCCCGGACGTTGTTTATGGATACTTCGGTGTTCGCAGCATCTCGACGAAAGCTGGAGAAGATGCGGCGGCGCCGGCGGCTTTGTCTTTGAATGGCGAGGCGATTTACCTGCGGGGCGCACTTTATCAATCCTACTATGCCGATGGCGTTTACACCGCCGGCGACGTGGAAGTTCTGAAAGACGATATCGCCTACGCGAAACGCTCCGGCTTCGATCTGCTGCGCGTTCACATCAAAGTGGACGATCCACTGTTCCTCTACTGGGCGGACGCGCTCGGCATGCTGTTGCTGAACGATTTTCCAAACTTCGGCGAGGGCGGCGATACCGAGACCGGCCGCCGCCGTTATGAAGAGACGATGCGCGGCGCGATTGAGCGCGACTTCAATCATCCCTCGATCATCGGCTGGTGTCTTTTCAACGAAACATGGGGCTTCGGTGGTCAGGATGAAATTGTGAAGTTGATCAATCCGAAGCCGCCGATGATCGCGACCGAGTTGGAACGCGCGCCGGGCGCGAAGTTCGACAACGAGCCTTCATTCATCTGGGTGGACGCGATGTGGCACGTGGCAAAGGCGCTCGATCCGACTCGTTTGGTTGAGGACATGAGCGTGGTGGCGTGGGATCACCTCGAGCATTTCGGCCACGGCCCGACCGATGTGAATTCTTGGCATTTCTACGCGCGAAACTACGCGAAAGCGAAGGCCCACATCGACGAGGTGGTGCAGGAGACATACGCCGGATCGCGTTTCAACTACACGCGCGGCTTCGAACAGGCTACGCAGCCGCTCATCAACAGCGAATATGGCGGCGTCGGCGCGCTGGATGGAGATATCGACGTCAGCTGGAGCTTCAAGTTCCTGACCAACGAGCTGCGGCGGCACGCGAAACTCTCGGCCTACATCTACACCGAGCTGCACGACGTGGAATGGGAGCGCAACGGCTTCCTCAACTACGACCGCACGCCGAAGACGTTTGGTTACGACCCTACGATCGTGAACCAGGGGGACGTGCTGCCGATCGATGCGCCGCCCATTGCGCTTTATGAACCCGGCCAGGACGTGGAGATCGATGTCTTCTCGTCGCACTTTGCGCGACGAGCGCGCGAGAATGTGACGCTCTACTGGAGCTTGAGCGGGATTGACTCGTTAGGCTGGGCGCACGATCGGCTGATGCAGGGGAGCAAGGCAATCCGCTTCCCGCATTACCGCGTGGAATTGGCGGAGCGGGTTCGCTTTCGGCTGCCTGCGGAAACAATGCTCTGCACGCTCTGGGTTCGGGCGATGACAGAGGACGGCTCGCTCGTCGCGCGCAACTATGTCCAGTTTTTCGTAGAGGCGGGGTTCGCGCCCCGGGAAGAGACCGATCGCGGCTTGGTGTTGCGCGCGGCCGTTCACACCTGGACGGCGGCCGATTGGAGCGAAGGGAGCAGCGATGTCGCGGAAGCGGAAGTAAACCGCTCCTGTTATGGCGACGGGCACGGATTCTTCGAGTTTCAATTTCCCGTCAGTGAAGAAGACCTGCGTGATGTAACCAAGATCCAGGTGTTATGCGAAGCTTCCGCGCATCGCGAAGGCACGCCGCAGACCGATTCGTTCGCGCATCCGACTTCCTTTCGCATGCTGCTCAACGGGGTGCGGGTTTACCGCGGCATTTTGCCGAATCACCCTCACGATGCCGCCGGCGCGCTCAGTTATCTCGGCGACGGACGAGGGGCGTATGGCTATCTGGCGCACGCCACCGCGGAAGGCGATTTGCTTCGCCAGATCACCGCGAACAAAGGCTCCGGCGTGCTTTATCTCCATTGCGTGGTGCCATCGGATAAGCCGCCAATCGGTGGCCTCACAATCTACGGTGGCGAGTCCGGGCGTTCGCCCTTGCCTCCGACCTTGCTCATCGAGCGCGCGTGACGCAGCGCTGCAAGACACTTCGTGAAACTTGCATGCCTGCATTGTAGCGACGGCGCTCTGTCGCCGTTTGGACGCGTGGTACGCCGACAGAGCGGCGTCGCTACAGACTTCGCGCGAGCTCGTGGTGGCTGCTGTAGCAACGGTCCGGCAGCTGCCGGATCGCCATTCCTGCGCGTGCAAGAATTGATCGCTTCTGCGCCTCGACGCAGCGAGGCGGCTACAGCGCACGGCGGTGGACCGCCGAACCGGAGGATTGATGCCGTGTGCGCCTCGACCCGCCGCGGCGGGCAGGCTGCGCGAAGCGGCTACAGTTGCCGCCGGCATGAAGATGGCCGACATCTTTTTTCCTCATGAATCCCGACAGCAAAGATTTCCTGAAACAGCTCGTGGAAACCCCGAGCCCGTCCGGTTACGAGCACGAAGTGCAAAAGCTGGTACGTGAGCGCATCCGGCCTTGGTGCGACGACGTGCGGACGGATGTGATGGGAAACGTCTTCGGGATTCGTAATCCGGAAGGCAAACCGCGCGTCATGCTCGCGGGCCACTGCGATCAGATCGGCTTCATCGTCAATTACATTACCGACGAAGGTTTTTTGCACATCGATCCGATCGGCGGTGTCGATCCAGTGGTGGCAACCTCGCAGCGCGTTTCAATCATGACGCGCGACGGAATCGTGCCCGGTGTCATTGGACGCAAGGCAATTCACCTGATGGACGAAGAAGACCGCAAAAAAGTGCCGAAGATGCACGATCTCTACGTCGACATCGGTGTCTCGAGTAAAGCCGAGGCGCTGGAGCTGATCAGCTTTGGTGACGCCGGCGTTTTTCTGCAGCCTTATATCGAACTCGCAAATGAACGTGCCGTGGCGATGGCTTTCGACAACAAAATGGGGACGTGGATTGTCACGGAAGTTTTGCGCCTGCTGCATGGCCAGGAGATCGAGGCCTCTGTGGTCGGCGTCTCAACCGTGCAGGAGGAGATCGGGTTGCGCGGGGCGCACACGAGCGCTTTTTCAAGCGAGGCAGATGTGGGGATCGCGCTCGATGTGGCCCACGGAACGGACACGCCCGGAATCGAGAAGAAGAAGGCGGGCGATTTCAAGATTGGCGGCGGACCGATTGTCGCGCGCGGCGCAAACATTAATCCGCGCGTTTTCGAGTTGCTGCTCCAGGTCGCGGAGGAGGAAGGGATCGCATTTCAGATCGGGCCTGCGGCGAAAGGCACGGGAACGGATGCGAATGCGATGCAGCTCTCCCGCGGTGGCATGGCGACGGGGCTGCTTTCCGTACCGTTGCGCTACATGCATACGCCGAACGAGCTGCTGGCAATCGAGGACTTGGAAAACACGGCGCGCTTGCTGGCGGCGTTCTGCGCACGGTTGAAGAAGGATCAGGACTTTACGCCGTGAGCGGGTCTATACGGCTTGTCATGTTGAGCGAAGCGAAACATCTCTGAGTGTTCTCCGCTCGCATGATGACCGATTCAGAGATCCTTCGCTTCGCTCAGGATGACAGCCTTTTGAGCTAGCATCCTAAGAGAACGCCTGCCGATGAGACCGAAAACCCGACGCCATTTCATTAAAATCTCCGCCATCGCCGGCGGAGCGGTTAGTCTTGGAATACTGAACCGCCGCGCGTTTGCTGCGGTCGAAAATGTGAAGGCGTTGCGCATCCTGATTCTCGGCGGCACAGGATTCACCGGTCCGTTCCAGGTGCAGTACGCCGTCAGCCGCGGGCACAAGGTGACGGTATTCAACCGCGGGAAAACGAAGCACGGCGAGTTGCCCGAAGCTGTTGAGCAACTGATCGGCGACCGCAATGGGCAGCTCGACGCGCTGAAGAACCGGCAGTGGGATGTGGTGATCGACAACCCGACAAGCGTCCCTGTTTGGGTGCGCGATGCCGCGCAGATCCTGAAGGGAAATACCGAGCGCTACGTATTCATCTCGACCATTTCCGTCTACGCCGATAACAGCAAACCCAACGACGAAAGCGCGCCCCTGGCCAAGTACGAAGGCGCCGATGCGATGAAGGAGACGCGCGACAGCATCGTCGCGTCGGAGTTCAAGCTCTACGGCCCGCTGAAAGCGCTCTCCGAGCAAGAAGCAGAGAAGTGGTTCCCCGGAAAGACGCTGATCATTCGTCCCGGCCTCATCGCTGGCCCGGGCGATCAGACTGATCGCTTCACGTATTGGCCGGTCCGGATCGATCGCGGCGGCGAAGTGCTGACGCCTGGCGATCCAAAGGATCCCGTGCAGTTCATCGACGCGCGCGACCTCGCGGAGTGGACCATCCGGATGGCGGAGAAGCGTGCGACGGGAATCTTCAACGCCACTGGCCCCGCATCGCCGTTGCCGATTGGTGAAATGCTCGCCGGAATAATAACCGCGCTCGATTCGGACGCCAGGTTCACCTGGGCGAATGCAGATTTCCTCGAAGCGCAGAACGTGGCGCCCTGGTCCGACATGCCGGTGTGGATTCCGCCGCGCGGGGAAGAAGGCGGCCTTGGCCGCACGAGCATCAAGCGCGCGCTGGCGGAAGGGCTCACTTTCCGGCCATTAGCCGACACGGCACGCGACACTCTTGCCTGGTTCAAAACACAGCCGCCTGAGCGGCAGGCAACGTTGAAGGCGGGCCTCACAGCGGAGCGCGAGAACGAAGTGCTCGAAGCGTGGCACAAACGGGAAGGCTGAGGCTCCATGGCATTCCGCAGCGCGGCGATTTCTTCGCTGCTCATCGTTGCCCTGGCGCCACCAACGATCGCGCTTTGCGCATCGAGCCCTACGCGGGTCCCGTTCGCCGCCGCAGGTAATCTTGTCTTCCTCGACGTTCGCCTCAACGGCTCGCGACCGCTCTCCTTTGTGCTTGATACGGGTGCGGCACGCATGGTGGTCGATGCGGAAGTCAGCCGCGAGCTTCGGTTGGCAGAAGCGGAAGCCGACACGATTGGCGGCGCTGGAGCGGGCAGAGTCCCGGTGCGCAAAGTTCATGGGGTTGAGCTCGAGATCGGCGGCTTGAAATCAGGAGGCTACGAGTTCGTTGCGGCGGAGCTTTCGGGTGTCTCCGCAATCGTGGGGCGACAGATTGACGGAATCATCGGGTATGAATTCCTGCGCCGTTTCGTCCTTACGATCGATTACGCCAAACGAGAAGTTCTGCTCCGCGATCCGCAGTCGACCGAAGGAATCGGTGGCGAAGAGGTCCCGATCCGATTCGAGAAGGGATGGGCATTTGTGCGCGGAACGCTGCAGGTCGCCGGCATGGATGAAATCACGGACGACTTCCTGCTCGATTCCGGTTCCGATGACGCCGTCAATCACCCGGTCGCCGCGAAAGCAGCGGATCGAGCCGCGACCCGCACCGGGAACGGCCTGGGCACGCCGGTGGACGGCTTCATCGCGACGGCATCTTCCTTTCGTCTTGGCAATCACTTGCTGCACGATCTGCCGATCTCGTCCGGCGGCGCCACGGCGCAGACGAGCAAGTTAATCGGTGGCGCGGTGCTGAGCCGTTTTACCGTCACGTTGGATTACCCGCACGCGCGGATCTTCCTCGCGCCTCGCCAGGCGGGCTGAGGAGCAACCGCTGCGCTGCTACGTCTTCTGGCCCATCCCCCCGTCCAGGTTCACTCCCGCGCTTCCTGATCGCGCAGATCGAGCAGCACGCGGCAAAGCGCCTCCACCGCTGCTTCCGCGTCAGGTCCGAAAGCTTCGAGCGTGGCGGTGGCGCCGCATTCAAAGTGTCCCCGAAGAATGTCCATCAGACTGGTGGCTGAAAAACGCTCGCCATCCCGCGTGAGCGAAATCTCCGAGCGGAAGCTGTTCGCGCGGCGCACGAACTCCGCCGCCGGCCGGGCATGGAATCCGTGCTTGTTGACGATCTTGATTTCGCGCGTCACGCGGACGGGCTCACGCTTCGTTCGCCAGAGCATCATTGGCTGCGGCGGAGCTGAGCCCCGGCGCGGTTCGTTTCGTTAGCCATCGCTGCGGAACATCCTACGCATGGCTCCGGCGCTCGCAAACTTCCGGCCCCGGCCGAGTCGCTGCTCGTTTATTTTCTCGTGAAACACGCGCGCCGGGCCAATCCTGCGATCCTGTTGAGCTTCGCCTGGCATGACTCTCCAGATCGCATTCGTCCTCGCACTGCTGCTGATCGCGGTCGCGCTTTTCGCGACCGAGCGCATCTCGGTCGACGTCATCACGTTTCTGCTGCTGATCGCGCTGGTCGCGAGCGGCATTCTCGTGCCGGCTGAGGCCTTCGAGGGTTTCAGCAACGACATCATCATCATTCTGGGCGCGATCTTCGTGATCAGCGGAGCGTTGCAGGAGACTGGCGTGCTCGATTTGCTCGGAGCACGCGTTTTGAAATTGGCGGGCGCGAATCCGAACCGTCTCCTCCTGCTCCTGATGTCGAGCACGTGCGGCGTCTCGGCATTCATGAACAACACCACTGTCACGGCCATGTTCCTGCCGCCGACCATCGGTGTCGCGCGCCGCGCCAAACTCAGTCCCTCGCTCCTGCTGATGCCGCTCGCCTTTGCCTCAATTCTCGGCGGCACCTGCACGCTGATCGGCACTTCCACAAACGTGGCGGTGAGCGGCTATATCAAAAAAGCCGGCATGCCGGAACTCGGGATGTTCGAGATCACACCAATTGGCTTGATCATCGCTACGGTGGGAATTGCGTATCTCATGTTGATCGGCAAGCGCCTGCTGCCGGAGCGAAAGGACGTCAGTCTCACGACAAACTACGCCATGCGTGAGTACGTGAGCGAGATCATCATCCTGCCGGATTCGCCCCTCATCGGGCAAAAAAGCTACGATTCCGATCTGAACGTCCTCGAATTCCAAATCCTGAAGATCATTCGTGGAACGGACGAACTGTTGCCCGGCCGGCATGTGCAACTCGCCGAAGGCGACACCCTGCTCGTGGAAGGCAAAGCGGACACGCTGATGAAGGTGAAGAAGATCGAAGGCATCGAGATCAAGCCGGAGTTCAATCTTCGCGACGTCGCTCTGCAAAGCGCGCAGGTGCGGATTGCGGAAGTGCTGCTCACACCGCAAAGCGAACTCCACGGCCGGACGCTGCGGCAGGCAAATTTCCGCCAGCATTACGGGCTGACTGTGCTCGCGATTTATCGCGCGGGGCAATCGTTGCGCGAGCAGGTCGCCGACATCGTGCTGCGGGTGGGCGACCTCCTGCTCGTTCAGGGTGAAAGCGAGCGCATCGAGGGATTGCGCACACATGCCGGGATGTCGTTGATCGGTGAAGTGAGCGAGCCGCTCTATCACCCCAGGAAAGGTTTGCTCACCATCCTGTTTTTCGGCGCGGCGGTGATCCTGGGCGGAGTAGGATGGGTTCCGCTCTCGATCGCCTTTCTCTCCGCCGCGGTGCTCACAATTCTATTGCGCTGCATCAGTGTCGAACGCGCCTATGAGTTCGTTGACTGGCGGCTGCTGGTGTTGATCGGCGGCATGACTGCATTCGGCACCGCGATGGACAAAACTGGCGCCGCCGGTTATCTGGCGGGGCTGGTTGTGCAATGGTTCGCCCCCTTCGGTGTGCTCGCAATTCTCGGCGGCTTCTTTGTGCTCACGATTGTGCTCACGCAGCCGATGTCGAACGCCGCGGCCGCCCTCGTCGTTTTGCCGGTGGCGATCAGCGTCGCGCATCGCCTCGGTGCGAACGAGCGCACATTCGCGATTGGTATCATGCTCGCAGCGTCGGTCTCCTTCATCACGCCATTCGAGCCTTCCTGCATCCTGGTTTACGGCCCGGGCAAGTATCGTTTCATCGATTTCGTGAAAGTCGGCCTCGGGTTGACCGTGCTGCTGACGATTGCCGTTCTGCTGCTGATTCAGGTTTTCTGGCCGCTGACAGGTCCGCAGTTGTAGGGCGTTTCTGTGAAACGCCGCGCCTAATGCGCGCCTGGCGTCTGACACAGACGCCCTACAACTCGCGCGTACTCGGCACGGCTCCGCCTCGTCCGATCCGCGATGAGATAGGATGACTTTCGAGATCGGGCTCATGTTCGCCCTGCTGGGACTCGCCATCATTCTGTTTGCGACAGAATGGGTGGAGACTGATGTCACCGCGCTGGGCCTGCTGATCGCGCTGGTGCTGACTGGGTTGCTGCCGGCAAATCGCGCCTTCGCCGGTTTCGGCAGCGATACGGTCATCATGATCCTGGGCCTGCTGATCCTAACCGCGGCGCTGATGCGCACAGGCGTGATGGATGTGGTAGGCCGGGGGATTGTCCGCCACACCGGGGACGACCCGAAACGATTGCAAATTGTGGTCATGATCGCGTCCGCGGGTCTGGGCGCGTTTATGAGCAACACGGCTTCGACGGCTTTTTTTGTGCCGATTGTGTTCGGGATCGCGAAGCGCGCCAGGATCAGCCCGTCGAAGCTGCTGCTGCCGCTCGCGTTCTCCTCGATCCTGAGCAGTTGCGTGACGATGATCAGCACCTCCACCAATCTGGTGGTGAGCGGGATGCTCACCCAGTACCAGCTCCGACCGATGGGGATGTTCGAACTCGCGCCTATCGGCGTGCCGATCACGATTGTCGGGCTCATTTACATGATGACGATCGGGCGGCGCATCATTCCGGACCGGTTCAGCGCCGACGAGCTGGGCGCGAGCGGCCACAGCGTGCGCGCTTATTTGAGTGAAGTGGTCGTGCTGCCGAAAAGCAGCCTGATCGGCAAGACGCTCGCGGAGTCGGGGTTCGGCCGTGATCTGGACCTGACCGTCCTGCGCGTGCTTCGCGATAAAACATTGTCGCTGCCGGCGCGCGCCGAAACCGAGATCCGCGAGGGCGACGTGCTTCTGGTGCAGGGCGGCACGGAAGAGATCCTTAAGATCAAAGACACCGCAGGCGTGGACATCAAAGCGGACGTGAAGCTCGCCGATCCGGAGCTCGAGGGGAAAGACATCGGCATGGTGGAGATCATTATTCTGCCGCAATCGCCGCTCATCGGTCGCACGCTCAAAGGGCAGCGCTTTCGTGAGCACTACGGGCTCCAGGTTCTCGGCATCAATCGGCACGGAGAAACGCTCAGCCGCAAGATCAGCATGCTGCGACTGGAGTTGGGCGACGTTCTCCTTGTGCAGGGTCCGCACGCGAAAATTCAGGAGGCCGCGAACGATTCAACTTTCCGGGTGCTGGGCGATCTTTCGAACGCGCGGCCCAATACGAGCCGCGCCCCGCTGGCAGTTGGCATCTTCGTGCTTGTGCTGGTCCTGGCCACATTCGAGATCCTGACTTTGCCGGTGGCGATGATGCTGGGAGCGCTGCTGGTGTTCGTGACGCGCTGCACTACCCCGGAGGAAGCCTATTGCGATGTGGAATGGAAGGCGATCATCCTGGTGGGCTGCATGCTGGGTGTGGGCACGGCGATCGAGCAAACCGGCACGGCACGCTACCTCTCGGGGTTGATCATCGAGGGCATCGGACTCTCGAGTCCGATTCTGCTCCTGAGCGGATTTTTCTTTCTCACCGTGCTGCTCACACAACCGATGTCGCACCAGGCCGCGGTGATCGTGGTTTTGCCGATCGCGGTGCAGACGGCTTATCAGCTGGCCATCAATCCGCGAGCGTTTGCGATGATCGTGGCGGTGGCTGCCAGCTGTTCGTATCTCAGCCCGCTCGAGCCCTCGTGCGTGATGGTTTACGGCGCGGGCCGCTATCGCTTTGGCGATTTCCTGAAGGTCGGATCACTCCTGACGCTGCTCATCTACGTGATCACGATCATTCTCATTCCGGTGCTGTTCCCGCTGCATTCTGCCGCGCAGTGAGCTGCCTTATCGTGCGGCTATTCCTCGTCGGGGGGTAACGCGGGCAGCACCGGGGGTAGCGCGGGCAAGACTGGAAGCTCCTCCGGGTCCTTGACTGTGCGCCGACGGCTGCGGCGAGAGGACTCGCCACGGGAAGATTCTCGCGGAGTGACGAACCCCTCTTCCTCCGAAGGAAGTCCGAAGATCAATTCGCCTTCCGGAGTGGTGCCGAGGTATTCCGCGCGAACCGAGCCACGCGGCACCGGAGGCATCTTGTCCGCAGCGGCGAGACGCTCTTTGTTGCGCTGACGTTTGCTGCCTTTTACGGGCGCGCCCGGACGTCTCCGCTGCGGCTTTGCTGCTTCCGGGGGCGAGTCGTCCGTCTGCCGCTGGGCGATCTTCGGCGAAGCCGCGGGCGGCGATGTTTCGGGCTTCGCGACGAGATCATCGGCCGTGGCGGATGCCTGTGCGTGCGAGTTCGCCTCCTCCTTCGCCGGAGGAGATGGAGCCGCAGTCTGAGTAGGTCCTTCCGCGGGCGGCTCTGGTTCGTTCGCCTGCGCGATCACAGGCGCAGTGTCGGTGACGCTCGGGGCGGGTTCGGACGTTTCTGCTGCGGGAGACGGCGGCGGCCGCGGCTCGATCGCGGAGGATCCCGCCGCAACGTTGTTCTCTGCCAGTTGCGTCACTTGGGAGGGCGCGCGTTGCGAAGATGCCTCGGCATCGGACGACGAAGTGTTGTCCTCATCCGAGGAAGGGGCCTCGGCGGTGGATGCCAGCACGGGTGATTGGCTGGCAACATCGCTTCCGGATGCGGTATTTGCCGGCGCGCTGTTTGTTCCTGCCACGGCGGGCGCAGTCGGTGTTTCAGGGACGCCAACAGGGACGCCAATTGGCTCATCTTCACCCGCAAAAAGACGACCCGGCCGGAGGCGCTCCGGCAGGACGACCGCCGCCAGGGCCGCCATGCTGAGGAGCAATGCAGCCAGCGCCAACGCCTTGAGCGCAACGCGCGGGCGCGCTGAGGATTTGGCGCGGGTCTTCGCGGAGGCGAGTGGCAGCGCAAACTTTTTCGCAACTGCATCGCGCCGTTCCACCTGGGCCAGGCAGCTCTGGATCTGTCGCTGGAGCGCAAGTGGATCGAGCGGGCGTTCTGTTGGATCGATCGCCAGCATCTGCGTGATCAAGTGCTTGACTGCAGCAGGCACACGGCTGGCGCTTCTGACCGTGGCCGCTCCCGCCACGGGCGGCGCTCCCGTGAGCAAAAACCATAGCGTGCATCCGAGCGAAAAAAGCTCCGAGCGAAAATCGACGGTGCCGCTTTGCACCTGTTCCGGACTCGCAAAATCGAGCGCGTTCATCGAGGGATTGGCGAAGCCATCACCGCGCGATGCGCTCGGCGCGACGCCGACAAAGTTGAGCACCTTGATCAATGGCCAATCGCCTTCCGCTGTCTGGCCTGGCACAAGCATGATCTCGCGCGGAGTGATGGCGTGGTGAAATATTCCGTGAAAGGTCGCGGCACCCAGCGCGCCGACTACCTGCATCGCTATCCGCAGCACCGCGCCGATGGGCATTGGCCCATGTTCCCCCACCCAGGCCTCCGCGGTGGTGCCATCGACATATTCGGTGACGTAAATGAGCTGGCCCTCCTCCGATCCAAAATCGATCAGCTTGGGAATGTTGATGTGATTGATCTGCTGTGCCGCGCGCACTTCAGCTTCCAATTTCTCCAGGACGCTCACGCGCAAGCTCGTAGAAGAAACTACTTCGAGCGCAACCTCCTGGCCGGCGACCGTGTCTTCGGCTTTGTAGACGAGCTTGCCAGGTTCATTCCGCAGTTCCGCGGGCGTGCCGTTCTTTTCCAGGCAGACGCGATAGCGATTGAGAAATGTCTTGCGTTCCATAGGCCGGGCGGCGTCCCGCATCGCTCACCCCAATGATGAATCGGGCCACAGCGCGGGCGCGGGTGCAGATGATTAGACCTTCTTTGGGCAAAAAAATTCACCGCCAGTTCCGGGCCGCTTTCGCTACTTACGGTGGCAGGCGGAACGTCTCGCCGATCTTCCGTAAGGCAATGCGCTCGGGCTCGCGTTGCAACGCGGCTTCGAAACGCTCGATGGGTTGATGGAACGGCTCCGCGCTGAGCCGGAATGTTTGGTGATGAACCGGCATGATGTGATTGGCGCCCGCGGCGTTCGCCATCGCCACCGCCTGTTCCGGCGCTGCATGAGAGCCGATCCAAGGATCGTAAGCGCCCACTGCCATGATCGCCAGATCAGCGGGCGAGCGCCGGCGCACAAGAGCAAAGCTGTCGGTCATGGCGCTGTCACCGCCGAAGATGATCCGGCGTGCGACTCGCTCCAGCACATAACCGTTATAGCCGCGATGATAATCCCGCCGCAGTCGCGCGCCCCAGTGTTTCACCTGGAAAGCCTGCACTCGCAGTTCGCCCGCGGCGTATCGGAATTCCGCTGCCTCGCCCCAGCACAATTCGGTTTTAGAGCGGAAGGAAGTCCAGCGCAGCAGGTCAAGCGTGCGAGGCGCTGTCACGACATCCGCCTGGCTGGGCAGCCGATGCAGCGTGCGAAGATCGAAGTGATCGAAGTGCGCATGCGAGAGCAGCACGAGATCGATCCGCGGGAGCTCACGCACCCGAAGCGCGGGCGCAGTAAGCCGCTTCGGTCCGATCGTCATCCCGGACAAGCGAATACCGATCCGCGGGAACAGGACCGGATCGGTCAGAATGTTGACGCCGAAGAAGTTGATCAAGACCGTGGCGTGCCCCAGCCAGGCCGCAGTGAGGCTGGCGTCTTCCCACGCTTCGGGATGCGGACGCGCAAAAGCCGGTAAAATCGGACGGCGACTTTCCACCGTCCACTCCCGCCAGAGGTGCCCGTACCACCGCCGCACCGGCGAACGACGCCGCGCGGCAGATTTATCGGGTCGCGCCATCGTAGAGCATACGCACGCCACGCATGCGAGGCGCCTTCCCACAGAAATCCTTTGCACCGAAGGCGTTTCTTCCTAACCTTGGACGGCGTTTTTTACGGGAAAATATGGCCGACGTAGCAAACAAATATCCGGAAAATGTAGAGGGCCAATTCTACGTCGACGATCAGTGCATCGACTGCGATCTCTGTCGCGAAACGGCACCCGCAAACTACAAGCGCAACGACGACGGCGGGCATTCATACGTCTATAAACAGCCCGAAACTCCGGAAGAAGAAGCCCTCTGCAAAGAGGCGATGGAAGGCTGTCCCGTCGAAGCGATCGGTAGCGACGGCGCCGCAGCCTGACGTTTGGCTCTGCCACCGGTCGAAACAATGGAGGGAAGCGGCGGCGCCGCCCCAGTCGCTCTTACGATCGCCGGCTCTGATAGCAGCTCCGGCGCCGGTGCCCAAGCCGACCTGAAGACCTTTAGCGCGCTTGGCGTTTACGGGCTGACCGCAATCACCTGCGTGGTCGCGGAGACTCCCGGCCAGGTCCACATGATCGCGGCTGTGGAGGCCGATCTGGTGGCCGAGCAGGCCGCATTACTTCTGGAAAGCTTTCCCGTAAGCGCGATTAAGACCGGACTCCTCTATTCGGGAGAAATCGTGGCGCGGGTCGCGTCGACCTTGCGCACGCGAACGCAAACCACCGGCAAGAAGACACCACTCGTGATCGATCCGGTGATGGTGGCGACGAGCGGTGATCTGCTGTTGCACAAAGAGGCGATTGCGATCTACGAGCGCGAGCTCTTTCCGCTTGCCACGCTCTTGACCCCAAACCTCGACGAAGCCGCCACGCTCCTGGGCGAACCCATCCGCGATTTTGAGGCGATGCGGAGGGCTGGTCAGCGTCTGCTGGAAAAATACCGGGTGCCGATGCTGCTCAAAGGCGGGCACCTCGGGGGTGAGGTCGCGATCGATCTGCTCGTCAAATCAGATGGGGCGCTGGTGGAATTCGCGGCCCCCTTCACGCGCGGCGTCCACACCCATGGAACGGGATGTACCTACTCGGCCGCGATCACCGCCGGGCTGGCGTCAGGTTCTTCGCTGGAGGAGGCAATCGCGCGCGCAAAGCGGTATGTGAGCGCAGCGATCGCGCAACATCACACCTGGAAAGCTGATGACGGCTCGGTCGTGCACGCGCTGAACCATTCCCCTACCCAAGCGCGGCGTTAGCAGCGCTCGCCGCCTGATTAGCCTGGATGCATTCCACAGTGGCCTCGCGCTCCCAGCGTTTGATTTCCATGGCCTGCAGCGCGGCCGCTGTTTCCGCTTGTTTTTTGCTGCGGCCGGCGCCTTCTCCCAGGACAATACCTTCCCAGGAGACACGCACGACGAACATCTTCTCGTGCTCCGGCCCGCTCTCCGAGATCAGCTCGTAAACAGGACTCCGCGGTGAGATCGCTTGGAGCAGCTCCTGGAGATGCCCTTTCGGGTTAATGTCGGTCGGTTCGACCTCGAGCTGTGCGAGATCGTCGGCGGCGAGCGTGAGAATAAAGCGGCGCACGGTGGCAAGATCGGTATCGAGATAAATCGCGCCGAGCAGCGCTTCGAACGCATCCGCCAAAGTGGAGATGCGCTCCCGCCCGCCGCAGGCTTCTTCGCCGCGGCCCATCATAAGGAAGCGGCCGAGGTCGAGCTTCAATGCGTGCAAACGCAACGCTTCCCGCGACACGAGCCGGGAACGCAGCTTCGTCAGCCGGCCTTCCGCTTCCCGCGGGAAGAGAGTGTAGAGATGTTCGGTGATAACGAGCTGCAAGACAGCGTCGCCCAGGAATTCAAGGCGCTGGTTATCGAAATGATGGCGCTGTGTTTCATGGCCGAGGCTGGGATGAGTCAGCGCCTCGGCGAGGAGAAGAGAGTTTCGAAACTTGTGGCCGATGCGTTCCTCGAGCGGGTTCACTGCATCTGGAGCATATTCGGCGGCGCGCTTTTTTCCAAGAATCTCGCTCCATGTAATCTTCCTCTTCCTTTTGATCTGCTCTCTCCCTTCAGGAATGCGAAGAAGAAGAGTAAGAGGTAGAGGTAGAGGACAATGGGGCTAGCGCCGCTGGTAGATCGACAATGAAGTCACCACATCCACGGCGCGCTGGAGCACCGGATCGCGAGGGAGGGACTTGTCCGTGCTGCGCGCGCGCCTTTGGGCTGCTTCCATCGCATCGATCTCCGGATTCCGCCCGGCGAGTAGCGCCGCCTCGTTCAGGTGTGGCCGCTCATTTTCGAACACAAACGGGCTCATCCCCTTTTCCAGGCTCTGACTGAAGACGACGCGCTTATCCGCGGCGGACATTTCGACCGGCAAATCCGGCTTGAGCCCGTCGGGAAACAACGGGCGCCCCTCCGGCAAAACTGCTTCCGCCACTGCGACGCGCAGCAGTCTTCCGCCATTGAGCGGCAGCTCGGAATATTCGACCGCGCGGCCAGCGGTCGGTTGCCCGATGATGAGCGCCTTGTTGTAAAGCCGCAAGACGCCCGCGATCGCCTCCGCCGGGCCGGAGGTATCGCCATCCGCCAGCACGAGCATCAATCCAACGAAAGCCGGATCCCGCTCCGAAGTGAAGGGGCGCTCTTGTTTCGCGGTCGGCTTGCGCAGAGTGAAGAGCAATTTGCCCTTTGGGCAGAACCGCTTCGCGAATTGCGCCGCCAGTGCGAAGTCGTTCGTCGCTGGAC
>JBHENA010000002.1:0-338 GCA_046262275.1 Chthoniobacterales bacterium | reverse complement strand
TGGACTGGCGCGCAGGTCGACCACTGCCGCGTCGATTTTCTTCCCCGCGAAGCTCTGCAAATTTGCGTCCATCGCTTCCAGGTTGGGAGGAGTCAGCGCGCCCAGCCTCAAATATCCGATATGCCCGTCGAGGACGTCGCCGAAGAAAGGATTGGAAGCTTCCGTGGACTCGGCACGACGCTCCGGAAGAAGCATTACGCCGCGACCTAGTCGCGTCAGCACGCCAGCGAGCATGGCCCGATTTAGCTCCACCTCGTTCAAGGCCTCCGGGTTGATGTAATTGCTCTTCAGCAACTGCATTGCTTGCTGCAGATCGGCCGAGCCCATCGCATCGATGA
>JBHENA010000001.1:0-44168 GCA_046262275.1 Chthoniobacterales bacterium | reverse complement strand
CGTATGAGCGCCTGGCCACGGCCGGCGCGGACCTGGTCCTGACACCGGAGCTCGCGATCACCGGGTATCCGCCGCAGGACCTCGTCTTCAAATCCCAGTTCGTCCCGCAGAATCTCGCGATCGTGGATGAACTCCACGCGCGGATCGGCAACGTGCCGCTTCTGGTCGGCTTCGTCGATCGAAACGACGGCCGCGGAAAGCCGTTTCACAACGCCGCGGCGCTGCTCGAAAAAGGCGTGTTGATTCAAAAGACGCACAAGTCGCTGCTGCCGACCTACGATGTCTTCGATGAGGATCGCTACTTCGAGCCCGCGCGCGCAGTGCGGCCGTTTCGGGTGCTCGGTCGCACCATCGGCGTCACGATTTGTGAGGACATCTGGACTGAGCGGTACCTGCCGCGGCCGTTCTACGATGTCGAACCGTGCCGCGCTCTCGTGCAGCAAGGCGCGGAGCTGATCCTGAATCTCAGCGCGTCGCCGTTCAATCTTGGAAAGCCGCTGGTGCGTTTCGAAATGTTGAGCGCGCTGGCGCGGGAATTCGAGGTGCCGATCTGCTACTGCAATTGCGTCGGCGGCAACGACCAGCTCGTTTTCGACGGCGATTCGATTGCGGTAAATCGGAACGGTGAATTAATCGCGCAGCTGCCATCGTTTCGCGAAGCGGAAGCAGTAGTCGACACAGCATCCGAAGCGGCGATCGAGGTGCGGCCGCGCGAATCTTCAGCCGCATTGAACGACGCGCTCGTGCTCGGTCTGCGTGATTACATGCGGAAATGCAATTTTCGCTCGGCCGTTCTCGGGCTCAGCGGCGGGATCGATTCGGCAGTGGTTGCCGCGGTCGCAGTCGAGGCGCTCGGGCCAGAAAACGTCGTCGGCGTTTCGATGCCCAGCCCATATTCTTCGCGTGGCAGCATCGATGACGCGCTGGCGCTCGCGCGCAATCTCGGAATCAAGTGCCTGCAGATTCCGATCGGTGATGCGTTTGGGTGTTTTAAAGCGCAGTTCACCGAAGTCTTCGCTGGTCTGGCCGAAGACACCACCGAGGAGAATATGCAGTCGCGCCTCCGCGGCATGATTCTGATGTCGCTCTCGAACAAGTTCGGACACCTGCTGCTGACCACGGGGAACAAGAGCGAGCTCGCGGTCGGTTACTGCACGATCTACGGCGACATGGCTGGCGGGCTCGCGGTGATCAGCGATGTGCCGAAGACGATGGTTTACGACCTCGCCCGTTGGATGAACCGCGAACGCGAACTGATTCCGTGGTCGACGATTGAGAAGCCGCCGAGCGCCGAGCTGAAGCCGGACCAGGTCGATCAAGACACGTTGCCGCCTTACGAAATTCTCGATGAGATTTTGCGGCTTTACGTGGAGGAGAACCTGAGCCCCGGTGACATTGCGGCCCGCGGGTTCGACGAGAAGACGGTGCGCTGGGTGCAACGACGCGTAGACTTGAACGAATACAAGCGCGAACAGGCTGCGCCCGGAATTCGCGTGACGAGCCGGGCGTTCGGCGTTGGCCGTCGGATGCCCATCGCGCAGCGCTACGCAGACTAATCTCGGCGCAATCAGCGCGCGGCGAGCTGCGGCCACATATCCTGCGGCGCGACCGCTTTAGTGAGCTGCATTTCGAAACAAGAGACGCCGAGGGGCCGCGAATCCGCGGTCAAGCCGAGAGCTTTCGGCGAAGTCGCGTTTGCCAACCTGAGCTCCAGGTAAAGGACGCGTCTTTTTGCCAGCACATCCGGCGGAATGACGGCGGTAAAATCGCCGGTTTTCGCGACCTGCCATGTCGCAACAACAATGTCATTCGCTGCGACCTCGACCGTTTGGAACGGCAGGTCCGGTAAGTGATGCATACCTGCCAGCCGCATGCGCAGCCCGAGCGGACGGCTGTTCCAGCGGACGTTCATATGCAATCTAGCGCGCGGCCCGAGAGCCCAGGTGAATGCCGGCTCGGCGTGACTCCACCCCTCCCCACGAAAGCGCTCTGCGTCGCCTTGCGCGCCGAAGTTCACGACAGTGTCCAGCGCATAGTCGTCAGCGTTGTGCGGCCCGTCACAGCCGATCAACATGAACGCAGCACAATATGCAGCAGCGCTGCACCAGATTGGTTTTCGCAATTTAACGATCACGCGTTTACGGACGAATCACGCGACCCAAAGCCAAAGTGTGAAACGCGTCATGAACAACGCGGCCAACGCGCTGGCGACGGCGACGTACGCGCGATCGAATGCGCGATTGTGGCCCCATTTCGCGAGGATGAGGAACGCCGGGAATAGCACGATCACGTATCGCGGCATTGATTCATACGTGCCCCATGAAGTGATGAACCAGAAACCGGTGACCGCATACACGCCGTAGCTCAGTCGAAGTCGCGCGGCGGCGAGGACGACCAGCACTAACATCACGCCAGCGAACCCGACGTTTATGAAATCGAAATACGTAAACGGATGAGGACGCAAGCGGAACAGCGGGGCCCAAGGCGCGGAGAACCTGCCCCATTGACTGCCCCACGCAGCCTGCGCGTCTTGGATGGCGGTCACGTTGCCCACGCTCCAGCGCAGGAAAAGCATGTGCGCGATGAGACACGCGGGGATAAGCCCGAGAGAAAGAATATCAGCGCGGATGCTGCGCCACCGGAACTCGCGTTGCCCAAGGTATTCGGCCAAAAGGGGCGCGCCGAGGAGAACCCCGGGCGAACGCGTAAGTGTCGCAGCTCCGGCAAACGCGCCAGCGAGCCACCAGTTGTTTTTCCGCGCGTAATAAAATGCCGCGACCGTGGTGGCGAGCGAGACCGATTCGCCATACACCGCGAAGAAGTAAAATGCGGTCGGGAAGACCAGCAGATAGAGTACGGCCCGGGCTGACGTTTCCTGATCGAAGTCCATCCGCAAAAGCAGCAGGAGATAGCAGAGCGCGACGAGGAAGGCGCAGTTAGACGCGATAACTCCGGCGAGGAACCAAGACGAATCGGTATCCGATGGAATGAACACGTGGACGGCCCGCATCAGCGCTGGGTAGAGCGGGAAGAAAGCCGTATTCGATTGGCGACCCGGCTTGAAGCTGTATCCCTGCTTCGCGATGGAATGATACCAGCCTGCATCCCACCGCGAATACATGTTCAGCAATGGATGGCTCGTCATCGAGAGGTGAGAGACGGTCGTGATTTGGCCGGCGGGGTTCAGCTCCCAGCTGCCGGGATTGGCGGGAAGATTATGAAAATACTGCAGCGCAAGCCAACCGATCAATGTAAGCACCGCGCGGGCGGTGATGAACGGGATCAGCACGTCGCGAAACATCCAGGAGCGAAGAAACGCGTCGAAACGAGCCCGAGTGCTGCCCGGCTGCGGCCGTTGTTCGGCGTCAGGTTGAGATAGATATTGGATCTCCATAATCGTGGCAGGTGTGCCGTCCGATCGCTAGCCGATGCGCGAGCACGTTGACCCCGGCCATTTGGATCAGCGGTGACGCTGCTGGCGCTGGCGAATTCTGTCAAGGCGACGGGCAGCAGCGAAATGGGTGGAAAGTTTAGCGTGGTCATATAGATCGGAGCGGTGCAGAACCTCCCTTCTTCTATCCCTGCTCTTTGTTTCGCGTGAAGCTGCTTGTTTCGGGTATTTGCGGTTTTGTCGGAAGCACGGTCGCACACGCGCTTCTGGACGCTGATTCGACCATCGAGATTGTAGGGTTCGACAACTTTATCCGGCCCGGTAGCGAACTCACGCGGGAGCCGCTGCGGAAACGCGGCGTGAAGCTTTTCCACGCCGACATCCGAGCGGCGAGTGACATGGAAACGCTACCGCACGTCGATTGGATCGTTGATGCCGCGGCGAATCCGAGCGTGCTCGCGGGCGTCGACGGCCTCACGAGTAGTAGGCAGCTCATCGAGCACAATCTCTATGGGACCGTCAATATTCTCGAGCTCGCAAAGCGTGATCGTGCCGGTTGCATTCTGCTCAGTACGAGCCGCGTTTACGCCATTGCGCCCCTTGCGACATTGCATGTTGAAGAACTGCACGGCGCTTTTCAGCCGGTAACTAACAGCAGTCTGCCTCCGGGCATTTCATCTCACGGCATCCGGGAAGAATTCTCCACCGCAGCGCCGGTTTCGCTCTACGGCAGCACCAAACTCGCGTCTGAGGCTCTCGCGCTCGAGTACGGCGAAACCTTCGATTTTCCAGTTTGGGTTAACCGCTGCGGGGTGCTGGCCGGCGCGGGTCAGTTTGGTCGCGCTGACCAGGGTATTTTCGCCTTCTGGATCAACGCTTACCTGCGTCGACGCCCGTTGAAATACATCGGCTTCGGCGGCCGAGGATTCCAGGTGCGCGACGCGCTGCATCCGCGGGACCTCGTTCCGCTGTTGCTAAGGCAAATGCGGGAGCCGTTCGCGGCAAAGCCACGGATTTTGAACTTCGGCGGCCGCGCTACAAACGCGATGTCACTCGCGCAGCTGAGCGACTGGTGCGCGGCGCGTTTCGGAGCGCACAGCATCGGCGCTGATCCGGCGCCAAGACCTTTCGATCTCCCGTGGGTCGTGATGGATTCGCGACGCGCCGAAGCAGAGTGGGATTGGCGGCCGACGATGTCGCTTGACGCTATCCTCGACGAGATCGCTGTGCATGCGGAGCAGCATCCGGAGTGGCTCGATCTTTCCTCTCCGCTATGAAGCAGCGGCCCGATCGGAGCGCTCCGCCGCTTTCGCTGTTGTCCATCGTGATACCGGCACGCGATGAAGAAGGCTGCATCGCGTCAACGGTAGAACATCTCCACACCGAACTGCGGCTGCAGAAAGTGCCGCATGAGATTGTCGTTGTGGATGACGGAAGCAGCGATCGCACCTGGGCCATCATAGAAGAGCTTCGTGACCGCGTTCCGACACTTGCTCCGACGCAAAACACCGATGCGCACGGTTTCGGGCGCGCAATCATTTGGGGTCTGAACCACATGACTGGCGATGCCGTCGTCATCATGATGGCTGACGAGTCGGACGATCCGCGCGACGTCGTGCGTTTCTGGCGAATCCTGAACGAAGGCTACGATTGCGTCTTCGGCAGCCGCTTCATGAAAGGGGGCGGTGTCATCGATTACCCTCGCTTCAAGCTCCTGCTGAATCGCATGGCAAACCTGTTCCTCCAACTGTTGTTCGGCATTCGCCATAACGATCTAACGAACGCGTTTAAAGCCTATCGTCGCACCACCATCGACGGCTGCCGACCGCTCATCTCGCCGCATTTCAATCTCACCGTCGAGCTACCGCTGAAGGCGATCGTCCGTGGCTATCGCTGGACCAGCATGCCGAATACCTACCGCAATCGAGTGACCGGTGCGCCGAAACTGAAGATCAAGGAAATGGGCAGCCGCTACCTGTTTATCTGCCTCTACATCTGGCTGGAGAAACACCTCAGCCGCGGCGATTATAGACGGGGATAGCTTCCTGCTCCTCGAATAGATCCGCGTAGTTGTTCACGACGCGCTCCCACGAATAATGCGTCGCGACAAACTGCCGCCCCCGCGCGCCGAGCCGCTGCTTGGTCGAGCCGTCAATCGTACGCAGAATAGCCTCAAATTCCTCCGAGTTTCGATACCAAAGCCCCGCGTTCGCACGCCGACACTGCCCGACGAGAACCTCTGCATCGCCAGTCACTAATGCCGGTCGCCCGGCGCCCCAAGCTTCCAGCAGAACCATCGACAAGCTCTCGTGCGGCGAAGGCATTACGAGCCAATCACATGCGGCCATCGCACTCCATTTCTGCGCCTCATCGATGAACCCGAGGTGAATGACGTCGTCGTGGAACGGAATCGGCATCACTTCAGTCCCAGCAAGCACCAGCTTGTGCTGAATCCGCCCGGCGTTCCGCGCGCGAACAAAGTTTTCGATCAGCCAACGGCAGCCTTTCGATTCGTCGATTCGCCCGACGTAGAGCAGAAACGGATCATCAAGTCCGTAGCGCGCTCGAAATAGTTCCGGCGCAAAGTCAGCGGGCGGCTCGATTCCAACGGCGACCACTGGCCCTTCGAGAGAGAGCGAGGGGAGGCGACGCCGGAGGAATTCCTTCTCGAAGGAAGTGTTGAAAATCAGCGCGCGCGGACGAGCGAAGAAGCTGTCCCACATGCTGAGGTAAATCGTCCATTCGTCGTGCGCGAGCGGCGCAAGGAATGCCTTCTCCTGAACGAGGGGCAAACCGAAATACGTCGTCGCGTAAAGATAGCCGAAGAAAATGAAGGCGTCGTATTCACCGCGATGTGCGCCTAAATAGTCCAGCAAACCCGAGCTGATTGGCCCTTGCGCCTGCATCCATTCTTCCTGCTCGGACTGTGTTGCCGCTACCCCCCGTCCGCGGAGCCTGGCGGAAAGCTCGTCGAAGTGCGTGACGTCCCGCGGTTGATCCACCGGAAACCGCCGCACTATCGTCCCTCCGATTTCTTCGAGGCCGGCGGGATACGAGTTCTCCCACGTCATGTAATCCAATGCGCAGGTGGTCAGGACTTCAGTGTCCCAGTGGCGCGCCATCCGCTGCGCGATCTGCAGACAGTGCGCCTCAGCGCCGCCATTAACTTCGACGCCGCAACGCTGCACGATGAACGCGACCCGAGGCTTCTTCATTGCGTGCTGTGCCGTGTCCGCCTGCCCGGCCGCTAGCGACGCACCAGCCGGAAATTGCGCATGCAGATCCCAAGGATGCGCGAGTCTTCGCCGTCACCAAAGCTTTTTGGGGAAGCTGCCTTTGGAAGCTGAAGTGAGAGAAGCACAGTCCCGCCTTTTCTTGCGACAGTGTCCGGGAGGCCGACGCTAAATTCTGCAAGATCGCTCACCACCCAGTCAGCAATTTTCTGTTCGTTCGCGTAGACTTCCACCGGCTGCGACGTCAGCGCAGGCGGGTGAGTGTAGGCGGACATGGTCGCGACGAGATCGACCCGTCCGTTTTCGCTCGGCGGCAAGTTTAACGCCAGCACGGCCTTGTTGCCCTCACTCCAAGTGGATTGCTGTTCGGGTCGGCTCCAGCCCGAGACCTTGAACCCGTCCGCTGTACCAAAACCGATGACGGTGCCGTAGACGTAATCTGCGCCTCGGGAGCTTTCCGGCCGCGTGGCGAAGGTCGTGCGATCGCAGGCCGAAAGAACCAACACGACGCTTGTGGCGGCGAACAACCGCGCGCCCGCCGTAGTCAGTCGAGGTTCATCGCCAGTCTTTTTCCGGCTCCGATCCATGAGGCAAGCACAAGAGCCGGAGGCAGTCGGAAGTCAATATCCGCGAGACGTTAGAACGGCTCGCTCGCGACGAACCGGGCGGCCGACGATGGAGTAGACGCGCTTGGCTGCAGGAGCGACAACGGGCAGCGCGAAATGTGCCGTAAGTTATCGGCTACTGAACCGTCGAGAGTGCGATGTTGAACACCCGAATCCCCAGCACGCGCGCATCTTCGTTCAGCCCGAGATCCTTCGGCGAAGCCGCTTTCGGTGTCCGGAGAGCGATCGTCAGGACGCCGCCGCTTTTCGTTAGGTGCTCGGGAACGGGGACACTGAACTCCGCAGTGTTTCCTACCTGCAGGTCCGCGATCTTCTCGTCGTTGATGTCAATCTCAACTGGCTGAAACGGCACTTCGGGTTCCTTGATGCTTCCCGCAGCTTTCATTTTTAAGGTCACTGGGCTGTCGGCGGGCGGCACGCGCAGCGACAGCATCGCCGCTGTTCCTTCCGTCCACGTAAATCCCGCTTCCGCAATGCTCCAGCCGGAGACCTTCAGCGCGTCAGAGTTCCCCCCCTCGGTGAACTCGATCAAAGTGTCGTATTCAACCCGCTGACCGCTTGTTGCACGTGTTTGCGGACCGCCTTGCGGCTGCTGTGCAGCCGAGGGCGAAGCACCAGCGGGAGTCTGCGCAGAGGCCGCAGATTGGCGTGAGACGGGCGAGTCCGGCGTCGGCTCCGCACGTTGGGCGGTGTTGCTATTCCCTTTGCCACATCCGCTGAGCATGAGCGGGATTGCAACTGCGCAAACAGTAACGGCTAACCCTGCCGTGACGCTCAGCTTCCGGAGATCGGCCTCGACAAAATCTGCCATAGCGAACTCAATCGCTGTGCGAGCGTCGCCAGTCAAGGTTCTCCAAAGCTGCGGCAACAATGACTGCGCAACTCCTAAGGAATCCAATACCCATTCGCCCAGAGCACCGTCAACATGCTGAGCACCACCACGCTCGCCGCCAGCAGCGGCTCATACAACCACCTGCTCCGGACGGACAGCATACCAGCGGCGGCGTAAAGCGGAAAAATCAAACAGATCGTCCGCGGAATCGCTTCGAAACCGCTGAAGAATAATGAGACTGCCAGCAAAATAAGAGCGTAGGCGATATGGCTGGCTCGCATCTTCAGCCAACATCCTGCAGCTAGCATAAGCGTGCTGGTGACGACGACGCCACCAAAAAGCCAGGCAAACGTCGGTGCACCGCGATGGCCATCCGCAAAAGCCGCCACTGGGGAACGGAACCCGGGTCCCCAAATCTTGAGCGCCTCAGAAGCAGCCAGCAGGTTGTGGTACTTCGCATACCCGAATGCCACCACCGCGGCGAGGCCGGTCGGGATGAGCGCAAGCAGCAGATTCCGCGGCCGGAGCAGCGCATCGATCGCACGATGCGCTTGCCGATCCGACCACAGAAATTCGATTGCGAGCGGAAACAGGATCAGCACTCCGAAACTGCGCGTTGCGGCCAAAGCCATGCCACAAACAGACGCGAGCAGCCACTGCCTGTTCATTGCCGCCAGCAAACTGCCAAGCGCCAGTGCGAGGAAGGTCGACTCGGAGTACCCAACAGAGAAGAACAGACAACCGGGGGTGAACATCAGGAACCACACCCCCGCCCGCGCGATTTTTGGGTTTGTGTATTCTTTGCGCAGAAGTCGGTGCAGCAAAAGTCCTGCGACGAAGAGCGCGAGGTTCGCTGTGACCACACTCGCAACAGCGAAGTTTCGGAACACGAGCGAGACACCGCGGACGAGCAGCGGGTAAAGGGGAAAAAAATCAAGCGTCGGGGCAGCGTGCGCGGCTGCGCCATAGCCGGTCCTCGCGATGTCGAAGTAGGATACTCCCTCACGTTGCACGAGAACGGTTAGAAAGCCGCCGTCAAAACTGCGTGAGCTTGGAAGGACGATGAGCCGCGAGAGTAGAATAAGGCCGTAGATGAGCAGTCGCGACGCCAAAAAGGCAAGGACGACCGGGATGCTCTCACGCACGAAGAGCCGGGCGGTGCCGCCGCTTCGAACCGGCGGCTCCACGCCTTCCGAGTTGATCAACGGGATCGAAACGGTGCTTACGGGCACGCTGATTTGCGATTTCGTCATCGCGGCGTCGGCGCGGTGGAGATCGTGAGATCCCACACCTGAAGTGCAAGCCGGCGAGAGTCAGCGCCGGGGATGAAGTGCGCCGGAGAAGTCGCCTTCGGCACGAGGAAGTCGATGACCCAGTCAGTCGGCTCTGTCGGAAGCAATTCAGATGGGATAGCGACCGAGTAGGTCTTCAAATCCGTTACTTCCCAGTCCGTAATCTTCGTGCCGTTTAGGAGCACTTGCACTGGCTGAACCGTCAGCTCGGGCGGATGCAATAAGCCACTCATTCTGACGTTCAGTGTCAGGCCACCGGAAGCAGGGCCGACGCGCAAGGCCAGAGCGGCTACAAGACCTTCCGTCCATGTCCATTGATCTTCCGTCCACGACCATCCCGTCAGGAGATGGCGCAGCGCCTTGCCGTGGCGTGCGAAGCTGATTTTCTCGTTATATTCATACACGCTGCTCGGAGGCCTTGCAGCCTCGATCGCTGCCGGATCGTCCTGCCCACATCCCGCAACAAGCAATGCTGTACCTAGCAGGGGAATCGCACATACCATAAGGAGTCGCTCCCGAATTGGTGACATACGTTAGAGGCGACGAGAATGCACAGGCGCAGCCGACGCAAGCTCAATCATGGCAGCCGGAAATTACAGCACTCACCACGATCGTTTAGCGAAACCGCAAGGCGAGCAATGCGGTTACTCATGTGATCCAGAAGCCAGTCGCAAAGAGAATGGTACAGAGGGTGAGTAGCCCGATCGTCGCTACGAGCAGCGGCTCGTAAGTCCACTTAAAACGCGTGCTTACCACTCCGAGGACGAGGAATAAAACAAACTCCACGCTGAGATAGCGGGGAAGCGCTTCCAACGAACTGGAGCAGAGATATGTCGTCGTTAGTAAGCCGGCGTACGCCAGATAGCTCACGCGCACTTTTAGGAAGATGCCGCCGATCAGGAGCAATACGCTCGTTACGAGAACGCCGATGAACAGCCAGTCGTAAAATGCGCTGTAGAGTTCGACGGTCGCGAGTGTCACCAGCGGGGAAGCAAACCCGCGCTCAAATGCGTGCTTCGAGACGTTCGCGAACGCGAGTGCGTCTCCAAATTTAATGTAGCTGAAGAGCATGTAGCCTCCCAGCCCGAGCGGCACCAATCCAAAAAGCAGCAGCCGCGGGTGGAACACTCCCCAGATGCTGCCGCCACGCCTCCAATGCTGGAGCACGTACTCGATAAAGAGCGGGAGCCCGATGAGAAGGCCGACTTGCCGCGTGCCCGACAAAAACATTCCAAGCACACACGCTAGGACCCAGTGGCCGCGTCGCGCCGCCAGCAGGGAACCGATCGCGAGGACGAGAAACGTAGATTCGGTGTAGGCGCAGGAGAAGAAGAAGCTATACGGGCTGAACATCAGGAACACCGCAGCCGTGCGGTTTACCCGCGCATCGGCGTAATCAAGGTTCAGCAGCGCGTTGAATAACAGGCCGGCGCCGATGAAACAGGCATTCGCAACCAGCACCCCAGCGATTCGCACATCGTGAAAGATGAACGAGACCCCCTTCACCAGGAGTGGGTAAAATGGAAAGAACGGCATCGGCGTGCGTTCCACAAGGCTGTAGGTATAACCTTTGCGCACGATATCGAGATACCAGAGCGACGCGTCCCACTGAATGAAGACGCTAAGCAGGCGGCCTGACTGCCAGTACTGCGACGGCTTGAACACCATCCGCGAGAGCACCATGATTGCGCAGATCAGCAGGCGCGAGGAAACGAACGCGACGACGACCCACTGCCAGCCGCGGAATAGCTCGCGCAGTGGACGAGGATCGGGCGGTGACGGGGCAATGGTAGGCGTCTCGCCGCTCACTGCTTTGCAATTATTCCGAGGAATGCTTCGACGCAAGCACCGCGCTTCCCGCCGGGATCGGATGAACGGCTCGCTGCAGCTGAAAGCGTCCTCAAATCGCTCAGAGCCGGCTGCCAAGACGCAGGCGGCGCGTTTGCGACGCTTCGGATTGCGGCGCATTGGTTCACTTTCGCACATCCAGACTCCACCACCGGAGGCGATTCGAGGCGAGCAGAAGATCTTGTCCTAAGAAAAAGCGGTGGAATAAATGCGACGGCCGGCGGCTCGCAGCGGGCCGAAAAAATTCGTGGTGAATCTGCTCAACCGTGGAATCATAGGCGCTTGCCCTTTACCTCAGCTACCATTTTGTTGCCCGTGATGGACGAGACGGAGTCGCTCCGCAAGAGCGTCCGGATCGTGGAAGAGGAGTGTGCCCCGGACGTGTGCGAATACATTCTCAGCGTCTGCGACCGCACCACTCCAGAAAGCGTTGCGATCTGCCGGTCGTATGTGGACTCCGCTCCGGAAAAGTTCGTGCTTCACTTCCAGAAGCTGCCGTTCGTGGGCGGTGCTCTGCGCGAAGCCTTCGATCTCGCGCGCGGCAGCCATGTCCTGATGATGGCGAGCGACCTAGAGACCGAGCCCGCGACGGTCAAGGAACTCATCGCAGAGGCAAAGAAAACCCCGGACGCCATCATCACCGCGTCGCGGTGGATTAAGGGTGGAGGCTTCGAAGGCTACAACAAAGTGAAGCTGGTCTCGAACTACGTGTTCCAGAAGATTTTTTCAGTGCTCTACGGCGTGAAACTAACCGACATGACGTATGGCTTCCGGATCTTCCCCGCGCACGTTGTGAAGTCGATTCGTTGGGAGGAGCTGCGACACCCATTCTTTTTCGAAACGTTGATCAAACCGCTTCGCCTCGGCGTCCCCGTTAGAGAGATTGCGACGCCGTGGAAAGCACGAGTCGAAGGCGAATCCCAAAATACGTTCCTCAGAAACTTCGCCTACTTCGCGCCCGGATTTAAAACCCGATTCGCTCAGAAAGAAAAACTCCTAAAATGAAAAAAGTCATCGTCACTACCACTATCAATCCCATCACCGACGCGATGGCGCGCTTCCAGACCTTCGAGGACTGGGATCTCGTCGTGATCGGCGATAAGAAGACGCCCCCGGATTATCAGCTCGACCGCGGAATCTACGTTACCCCGGAAATGCAGGAGGATTACGACAAGGAGCTTTCCGATGCGATTGGCTGGAATTGCATCCAGCGGCGGAACTTCGGCCTGCTCTGGGCGCATGACATGGGGGCGGACATCGTCGCCGCAGTGGATGACGACAACATTCCTTACGAAGGCTGGGGAAAAGATCTCGTGATCGGAAAAGACGTAGAGACCAACTATTACGAGACCGATCTTCCCGTGTTCGATCCTGTCGGCGCGACGAACCACGGGAAACTGTGGCACCGTGGGTTTCCGCTCACGATGCTGTCGAAACGCGACTACTCGCGGAAGAGCAAGAAGACCATTCGTCCTGACGTTCAGGCGGATTTCTGGGATGGCGATCCGGACATCGACGCGTTCTGCCGGATGGAGCACGCACCCGAATGCAAGTTCGACGAGAGTTGTTTCCCGATTGCGGCGAACAAGATGTCGCCCTTCAACTCGCAGAATACCTTTTTGGCCGGAAGCGTCTTGAAAGATTACTTCCTTTATCCGCACGTCGGCCGGATGGATGACATCTGGGCAGCATTCTACGTGCAGGCGAAAGGCCGCAAGGTCGTGTTCGGAAAAGCATCAGTGTATCAGCAGCGCAACGTGCATGATCTTACCAAGGACATGAAGGCCGAGTACCTCGGGTATGAACACAACCACAAGATCGTGGCGGAACTCGTCGAAGATCCCGACAAGATTCTGAACTACCTGCCGGAGCGCTCAGTAGAGGCCTTCCGGCTCTATCAGAAACATTTCACAAATGCGTAAAGTACTCGTCACGGGAGGCGCCGGTTTCGTTGGCCGACACCTTGTGAAGCGTCTGCTCGACGCGCGCGACGAGGTCCATTGCGTGGACAATATCGAGCCGCTCACCGGTGGGATTTCTCCGGATAGCAAGTGGCCGCTCTACGAGCCGCGCGATTACAAAAACTTTCACTTCCACGGCGAAGATTGCCGGCACTATTTCAAACGTGTTGCCGACAAGGATTTCGATATTGCCTTCCATTTGGCGGCAGTCGTCGGTGGCCGTCTCGTCATCGAACAGAATCCGCTGGCGGTCGCCGAGGATCTGTCGATCGACTCTGAATTCTGGGCTTGGGCGGTCCGGGCGGAGCCGAAGCGAACGATCTGTTTCAGTTCGAGCGCTGCTTACCCGATCCGGTATCAGCGGAAGGATGACTACATCCTGCTGAAAGAAGAGATGATTGAGTTTACCGATGACATCGGTATGCCGGACATGTCTTACGGCTGGGCGAAGCTGACGCACGAATATCTCGCGCAGCTCGCATACGAGAAGCACGGGTTGAAGTCAGTGGTGTATCGGCCGTTCTCTGGTTATGGCGAGGACCAGGACGACACTTATCCTTTCCCGAGCATTTGTAAGCGGGCTTTAAGCAACCAAGACAAGTCTCTCTTAACCGTCTGGGGCACCGGCGATCAGATGCGCGACTTCATCCATATCGAGGACTGCATCGATGGCGTGTTGCAGACGATGGAAAAGATCGACGACGCGAAAGCCATCAACTTGTCGACCGGCATCTTCACCAGCTTCAAACAATTCGCCAAAATGGCCGCTGAAGCGTGCGGCTACTCGCCGGAAGTCGTGGGTACGTCAAACAAACCCGAAGGCGTGTTCGCGCGCGGTGGCGATATGACGAAGCAGAAGAGCCTCGGGTTCACCTACAAGGTCGATTTCCGCGAGGGCATCGAACGGGCGATCGAGTACTACCGCAGCCGAGTAGCCGGCGCGTAGCAACGGTCGGGGAAAGCGCCGCGCAGGCACGCTTGTGCGGTTTGCGCTTGCACCACCGAACATCGGTGACGATGAGTGGCGCGTCGACTGCGTGAAGCGAACGCGGTCAGACGTTTCGATGTGAAAGCACAAGCTTTGTTAGATCAGACGCGCGAGCGGCTACCACCTTTTCGGGTGCCCGACTGGGTCGTCACGGTCACCGCCGTCTATACGATTCAATACGTTTTCTGCGCGCTGTTTGGCGCAGGCAAGATTCCGGAACTGCTGCGCCCCTTCCGCTGGTTCCCTGCCTATCTCTACCAAGGCTGGGACGGCACAATCTACCGGCGGCTCTACGAACACTTCGACCTCTTCGTCTGGCCGCCACTTTACCCATACACGCTGCGGCTAGTGACCGGGATCTTCCGGTTCGGTCCGCCAGATGCGTTCGAAAAGAGCGCGGTCGTGTTAAACCTGATTAGCCACTTGGTGATAGCGTGGGCGCTCACTGTCTACGTTAAGAATGACGCCCGCCTGAAAGGAGTAGCCCCATGGCTCGTAGTGTTCCTCCTCTTCTTTTATCCCGGGCACAACGTCTTTTTCGCCGCCTACTCAGAGTCTTATTACGTAGCACTAACTGCGGTTGCGTTCGTTCTGCGTCAGAAAGAGCGGATCGGGTGGGGGAGCGTTATTGCCGGAGTCTCTGCGTTGGTGCGGATGATGGGAACATTCCTGGTCGCGGCACTGTTCGTCGAGCAGGTGTTCTACTGTCTCCGCGACCGCCGAATTCACTGGCGGCCATTGCTCGCTACCTCGAGCGGTCTTCTCGTTGCTGCGAGCTGGCACGTCGCGCTGGCAGTGATGGGCACGAGCCAGTCCGCCGCCGGGGCTGGATGGGTGCGGGAGCTTATTGAGACGCACGTCGCGGCGGGAACGAACCCGAAGGTGTGGGTCTTCACATACCTGGCGTTCTCCTGGCGCATTGAGACGATCGCCTTCTGGTTGTCGATCATCGCGATCGTCTATTGCGCGGTCAAGAAGCGCTACATGGAGATGTTCTATATCGCCTTGTTCAATTTCTCACTGATCGTCTATCTGCATCGTCCGTTTGGCTGGACACGGTATGTCTCGGTGCTCCTACCCATCTACATCATGATGGCCGATGTGCTGAAGAACAGGCCAAGGCTAGCCTGCGTTGTCGTAGCATCCATCGCCGCCGCATCCTGCTTTGTGGAGATGGAGCTGTTTCTCGGGAACATGGGGGAGCCGTAGCGATACCTGAAGCTCGTCTACCGCCGCAATGGACACCGAGTGGCGCCCGCAAGCGAAACGCTGCGGACTCCTCCGGTCCGGCCGCCGCGCGGCTCAGCTCGCCTTATGGTGCGGGAGCGGTCGCGTTCGACTCCAGATCGAGCTTCAACTCGAAGCAACGAATGGCAAGTCGTCGGGCATCTGAACCGAGCCCCACTTCCGCTGGCGCGATGGCTTTCGGCATGTGCAGGTCGATGTTCAAATAGCCGCGTATCGTCAGGTGTTGCGGGATCTCGGCAGTGTAAACGCCTTCTTCAGTCACTTGCCAACTTGCCACCTTCTCGCCATGCGCATACACATCAACTGGCTGCACAGCGAGATCCGGCGGCGCGAGCATCGGCCCCAGCTTTATCGTGAGGAGTAGATCTGTCGGCGGCTGCGGGGGAGCGATCGAAAACGTCAGCGAAGCGGCCGGGCCGTCGTTCCAGACGAAACCGCGCTCGCTAAAACTCCAGCCTGTCGTGCAAAAGCGATGTGAATCGCCACCCAGGCCGAAGCGCACAGTCTCGCCGTACACGTACACGTGCGTGAGAGAAGACCGGGGATCGCCGGGAGGGTCCTCGCCGCAGCCAGAGAGGCACGCGGCCATGCACAGAAAGGCGGCGGCGACCGCGCACCTCTTGCGGTGGCATGGCTTAGCTTTGTGGTCTACAGGATGCAACACCATCAGGTCATCCAGTAGCCCATCGTGAACAGGATTGTGCACATGGTGAGTAGCGCCACCGATCCAGCCAGAAGAGACTCGTAAGCCGCTGATAACCGCGTGCTGATCAGCCCAAGAACGATGAACAATGGGAACGCTATACTGAGATATCGCGGCAGCGCTTCGAGCGTGTTCGTGGACAAGTAGCTCAGCGTCAGCATTGCTGTCCAAACCAGATAGCTCGCGCGCACCCTGAAGAAGATGCCCGCCACCCACAGGATCGCAGCTACCGCCAAAATTCCGTTGAAGAGCCACCAGTAGAACGGCTCCAGCCATCCGGAGTGGGTGAGCGTATGCAGCGGCGAGACGAGATTGCGATTCCAGTGCGCCTGATAGCGCGTGAACGCTAGCGCGTCATTCACTCGGATGTACGCATACAACATATACAAGCCGAGACCGCCGGGAACGAGCGCGATGAACAACACGCGTGGATGGAGCAGGCTCGAGATCGGTGCCGTGCGGTTCCACGTTTGCCGCAGATGCTCGATGAACAACGGCAGGGCGATGAGAAATCCGATGTTCCGTGTCGCCGACAGGATCAATCCGCAGATGCATGCGAGCAGCCACCGGCGCTTCACTGCAGCAAAAAAAGCGGCTACCGCAAAGAGGAGAAAGGTCGACTCGGTGTACATGCTCGAGAAGAAAAAGCTCACCGGGCTAAACATGAGGAACACGACCGCCGCCGTGCTGACCCGCCGGCCGTAGTCCTGCCTGACCAGCCGTTCGAGCAGCAGCGCCGCCAGCAGCAGCGCTACGTTCGCCACCACGACGGCAGCGACACGGAAGTCGTGAAAGATAAACGAGAAAAGGCGGACGGCGAGCGGATAGACCGGGAAGAAGACGATCGTAGACGACATCTCGGGGATGTAGAAGTAACCGTGCCGGGCGATGTGCAGATAGTAGACCCCGTCCCAGTTACTCAGAACTTCGAGCAGACCGCCGGGTCGCCAGAATCGGCCGCGCAGAATCACCATCTGCGACAGCAACATCACTCCCACGATGACCACACGCGACGCGACGAACGCGACAAGCACCGGCCAGATGTCGGTGCGCGATTCCTTCCAGAACGAACTCGGGCCCGACGCGGGTGTAGCCGCTTGTGGTGGCATGCTGCGCGCAATCATACGATTGCTCGCATCCCCAGCAATACTGAATAGCGAAGCCGGCGCGGTCTCGACCTGCCGACAGATCACGGCGCGTTGCGGACGAAGATACGGACACCAGCGCTCTCCTCCTTCAGGGCATAGTGTGCTGTGATGAAGGCGTGAAGCTCGGGAAATGTCTCGAGCCCCTGGGTAGCCCGATTGTTGAAATACCATGTGCCCGGCGCGACGGCATCGACGAAGACGATCGGCATGGACGCCTTCAGATCTGACAAAAAGCGACTCCGGAAGAATTCCCGGTATGGCCCCGGCTCGATCTGACGGATTGTTTCCGCTTCTCGTGTGGCCGGAATCGTCTCTGTCTCGACGTAGTAATGTGGCATCCAGCCCCAAACCGCGACGCGACTGCCGGGAGAGGCGTAACGAGCAATGGCTTTTATCTGCGCCCGGGCAACGTCGACCGGATGCGCGCGTAAGAAGGGATGCGGGATCGCACCCGCAATCATGAGTGTCGGAACGAGGAACAGCGCAATCGATAACAGCGTCAGCCGCAGCTCGCGACCGCTCCACCAACCCGCATCGCGCGTCAGCCGGATGGCAGCCGCGACGCAGTAACTGATTGGCACGATCGAGAATAACAAGTAATGCCGCCAGGGCCGGTGAGGTTGGTAGATCGCCACGAAGGCGGCGAGCAAGAGCAGGGCTGATCCTGATGCAAGCGCGACAGAACGGGCGGGTAAACGTCTGTAGGCGATCAGTGCCATAGCGCCTGCCACTATGACCAGGAGCGAACCGACGAGAAATGCGGTGTACCATGGCGAGTTGTCGAAGAAGAAGCTCCAGCCGACCGGCCTGCCTTGGTCGATGAATGCCAAGGACGAGCCGAGATAAGAGATCACGGCATCGTTCCATGCGCCGGTCACCGCGAGCGAGATCGCGATGAGCGCAGGGACGAGGCTCGCCGACAGCAGCAGAGCGCCGGTTTCACGAATCGGCTTCGCCCCGGGAGCTTTCCGCGCCAGGAACAGAGCGACGGCAGCACCAGCAAAGATCGCGGGTATGATTGGCGCTACCTGAAGCTTGGCGAAGACCGCGCTTCCAAGGCACAGTCCGCCGACGACGCACGCCGCAATGCGTCGCGTGTTCGCTTCAGCGTGAGTGAGATACGCGACCGCCGCGAGAGCGACTGTGCTCAAGAAAATCGAGAGGTGCTCGGTGGAAGCGTGGACAAATTCCGGGTCTGTGGTAATCGCGAAAAACAGCAGCGGCGGCAAGAGCGCGAGTCGTGCTGTACGCGCGCCGAACGACCACTTCGCCGCGTAGTAAAACGCCGCGAGCGTCCCAAGCACAAGGGACAGCGCGATGACGCGGCTGGAGAACAAGCTGATTCGAGCGCCAAACAACGCCGGCAGCGCGAGAATATACGCATTCAGCGGTCCGCTCGTAGCAGTGTCGAATCCGCGCCACGGCGCGAAATCAACTGTGGCTTTGAGGGCCCCAGCCGTAAAGTAGCCTTCGTCAATATTCAACGGATTCGGCCACAGCAGCATCGGCCAGCGCCAGATCACGACGGTGGCCGATGCGACAGCCAGGAACGTACATTCAAACCGATGTGTTGCCCGCGAAAGCGATCCTCCCACGGCAGCGAGTGCAACAGAGGCGAAAAGCGGCACGAGCCCGACGAGGTAGAACAGAGACGGACGCGCGGCAAAAAATTCGAGGAGGGCGATCATGGAGGCTGATGTCGTGCGCCGGCAGATTCATACGCGGCCGGAACAAATTACACCAGTCATGGTGGCAGCACGAATTTGTGCGTGCTATGATCGGCGCAGCGCATCGGTTGCGTCCGAGCTTTGGGACGCTTTCAGCATCCGGCGGTCGCACATCGTATGAAACAGATCCTAGTTTGTGGAGCGGGCGGCTTCATCGGCGGCCATTTGGTGGCGGATCTTCGACGCCAGGGGAATACTGTCCGTGCCGTCGATATCAAGCCTAGGGAGGAATGGTATCAGCGGTTCGAAGACGTGGAGAACCTGGAGCTTGATCTCAATCTACGTGAGGCCTGCATGGATGCGGCCGCGGGCATGGATGTCGTCTACAACCTCGCGGCGAATATGGGCGGAATGGGCTTCATCGAACACAACAAGGCTCTCTGCATGCTCTCGGTTCTCATCAACACGCACATGTGCATGTCCTCGCAGGAAGCCGGGATCGACCGCTACTTCTTCGCGTCCTCCGCGTGCGTTTACAATGCGGAGAAGCAGAAGGACCGGAATGTCGTCGCGTTGAAAGAGGAGGATGCTTACCCCGCCCTAGCCGAAGATGGGTACGGGTGGGAGAAGTTGTTCAGCGAACGGATGTGCCGCCACTTTCGCGAGGACTATGGACTAACTACGCGCGTCGCGCGGTATCACAATGTGTACGGGCCTGAAGGGACCTACACCGGTGGCCGCGAGAAGGCGCCGGCAGCGATTTGCCGGAAGGTGATCGAGGCGAAATTATCGGGAAGCAACCAAATCGAAATCTGGGGCGACGGGAACCAGACGAGGAGCTTCATGTATATCGACGATTGCGTGAAGGGCACGCAGCTGATCATGGAAAGCGATATCATTGAGCCGATCAACCTCGGGAGTAGCGAACTCGTCAGCATCAATCAGCTGGTGGATCTCGCGGAAGAACTTGCCGGGATTAAAGTGAAGCGGAGCTACAACCTTGGCGCGCCGAAAGGCGTGAACGGCCGTAATAGCGACAACACTTTGATCAAAAGATACCTCGGCTGGGAACCATCGATCCGATTGCGGGATGGCATCGAGCGCACCTACGCATGGATCTATGATCAGATCACCCGCGCGCAGGCTATCAGCGTTTGATTCGCGAAGCCGCGCGCAGAGCCGACGGTCATTGACGAGCAGCGACGGCCGTCGTGGGCTCCTCCCCGCGGCCGCTCGCGATGTGTAATGGCCGTCGCCGGACTACTTTTCCTGGAACGCGGTGTCCGCGGGGAGGAGCTTCCGGGCCAGGTCGGTTATCTGCGGAGCGATCTCGCGCGGCAGGAACGCGCGACGCTGTTGGCGCTGAGCGCGTAACATTCGGTCCCGCAATTCCACGTCTTGAATCAGGATGTGAGCTAACGCCGCCAGCTCAACGAGCTGGTTTTTGTCCGTGAACAGGAGACCTGCCGGACCGAGAGTTTCGGGGATTGCTGAGCTGCGAAACGCGAGGATCGGGACGTCGAACCACATCGCCTCAATCAGCGGCACACAGAAACCTTCGTGCTCCGACATCGACCAGAAAAGATCTGCGTTTCGATAGCAGGCGGCGAGCTCGGCGTCGGTGATACTGCCGGGCATGTAGACGGAGTCTTCGACGCCTAAGTCGCGGATGACGTTCAACAGATGTGCGGCGTAGCGATCGTTCTCTTCTGCTTTTCCGACGATGATCAGACGCGCTGTAGGATCAAAGGAGAGGTATTCGTAGAAAGCTGTTACCAAGTCCTCCTGTTTCTTATTCGGCGCGATGCGCCCAACGAAAAGAATGTTTGTCCGACCATCCTGAAGCCGTGCCATCATCGCCGGATCAGCCGGGAAATTCCACTTTGTGGGATCAACTCCGATCGGACAAATACCTGGGTTACGAAAACCATGTTCTCGCAGTTCGTCCGCGTTATACTGAGAGACTCCGAAGGACAACGGGAACTGCGGCGCGAGCAGCCGGAGATCATCGCGCCCACGACGCAGCGTTGGGGCGTACTCAGGCCAGAACGGCTCAAAAAACTCCGCGGGAGTGATGTTGTGATAGATCAGGCATTTCTGCTTTGGGAAGTTGGCGACATGGGGGGTGATCTCGCTGCCGACGCTGTGGTGGTAGATAGCTGCGTCGGATGCGACCAGCGCTTCGGGCGAGAAGACCCGGCACTCATGCTCCACGCGTGGATCGATGTAGCGGACGTAGATTTCAGAGGGAAGACCTAGCTGGCGAATTTGGTCGCGAATCCAGATGGCGTAGTTAGAAATGGCGTCACCATAGGAAAGGTTCGGCAGAAATTGGTGTATGCCGCCGGGGCCGTTGCCCTCGAGTGCTATGGGGCTCGCCTTCGCAATTTCTGGCGCCAGCACCTCCTCGTATCTGTCGATTACCTTTTCCCATTCCGCCATCACGCGCGCGTAACTGCGCCCCCGTTCGCCGAGGCCGGCGAGTTGCCGCGGATGGGTGCGCGCAACTTCTGCGAACAGCGCCGCCCATTCAGCTTCACCGCCAGCGACCCACCCGCCGCGCGCCCGATTGACCGCGACTGCTGTAGCGAGGCACGAGGAGTGGGCTGCGACCGGTTTGCCGCGCAGCCAGGCTTCCATCATTACGCGTGAGAAGCTTTCCTTCTCGCTAGGCTGAAACAACGCGATGCAGCCATTCAGCAAAGAGTCGCGGTCAGCGTCGCTGACGACGCCGAGGTCGTGCACCTGTTTGTCGTCAGCGCTTAACTTGGCGTCACCGTGTCCGGCGAGCACAAGTTGCATATCGCTATTCGGCCGCACGGCGCGAAAGCGACGGAATGCGCGCAGCAGCATAGGAGTATTCTTGCCTTCTTCCTTTCGACCGAGACAAAGAACGTATGGACCGCCGATGTTAGCTGCATTGGACCGCAGCTGACCGTTTGTAACTAGTGCGTCGCTGTCTTCGACGCCTTCGCCGACGACGGTGGACTTATTCCAGATGCCCGGACCGAACAGCCGCAGGGCTAACTCCATCTCGCCTTCGCTGTTAAACAGGAGCTTGCTGGCGAGATGGAACGCGTCCGCGACTTCCGGCAGATAGGCGTAACTCTCATCGTGCAGGCACGGTTGCAGCAGGGCGCGATCCGCCACGCTCAAGACACCATGTAACACCAGGCCGTAGAGGTAAGGCAGGAACAGGAACCAATCGAAGGTCTGCTCGTTAGCTTCCAGATATCCGAGAAGCTCTGGAGACTTGATCAGCTCGTTCACAAACACTGCAGAGGCTTCCCCGCTGACCGGCGACACCCCCGGTGTCAGCTCCGCACCGCTCAGGTTCATCAAGCCGCTGCAAACTTGGTCAAAGGCGGCGCGGTCGCGCGCGACGACCGCGAATCGGCGGATTGAAAAACCCTCCGGCTGCTGTTCCAATCCAGCTCGTAAATGGTTCGATTCCCAGTCGTCCTGATGCGACCGACAACAGGTAGTAAGGACCTCTATCTCGTGGCCGCGCGCAGCTAGCCGCGTTGCAATTTGCCAGGCTTGCTGCTCCGCGCCGCCTTTGAGGTCACGGCCGAACCAAGGGATAACGATCGCAATCTTCATCGCGCAGCCGGCTTACAGCGGACGGCGAAGTCCTGCAGGCTAACGAGCAGAGCGTTCAGCATCTTGGTTCCGTGGTTGCGCGCGCTAAACGGCGGTGTTCCACGTTGGCCGCGCTGCGGAAGGACTGCGGAGCCGGGGAGCACGTTACCAGTCCATCGTGCGTTCTCACGCCGACGCATTTTGGCCGTCTTCGCCTGCATGCGTTTTGCAATTCTCCGGGTCGGAGACTCGGCAGTCTTAATCATGTCGGGCTCAGCTTAGGACGGGAATCGCCGCCCGTCACGCTGACCAGTAGCCTTCGTGGCCGTGGAGTGGACGGCGGGCAACCGAAAGCTGCAAATCAGTGCCCGGTTGCGCCTGACTGCAACTTGTTGTGCTCAGTCTTAGTCGCGGATCTCGTACGCGATTGGTTTAAAGGTGCCGTTGTTCGACAGTTCCGCGGAGCAGGCTGTCAGCCCGACGATCAGATCCATCTCAGCGCGGAGCGTGAGCGCGTCGCCTGCGCGCGAACGCGGCCGGAGAATGTTCAAGACGCCGTCGGCTCCGACTTCGACGTTCATGAAGATGTTCAATGTCGTCGGGATGCTGTCCGGCGCGATGCCAAACTCGGCCAGGTTGCGCCACAGATTTTCGAAGCAACTCGGGTGCGGATCAGTGTTCTTGTAGATGATCTCGAACGTCTCTCGGCTGCACGGTGTGAGCAGGAAATCGTGCCGGCCAACGTCGTCGGCTGTGATGACAAACATCGGCCGGCTGCGATTCGAATAAAGTGTGTGACCTTTCGTTAGGTAGATCGTGTTCGCGTAGTCGATACTGCGCCCGGACGAAAGCCACTCGGTCGAGTCAGCACGCGAGAACGCCGTTAGGTCGGCAACCTGCTCGCCCTCCGCGTCGATGACGCGGAGCGTCTGACCCGCCTTCAATTCGAAGGCGGTGCCGGTCTGCGGCTCGAGTCGCGATTTCGTCATGCGGCGGCTACTGCGATTACATGTGGTCGATCACATTCTGTCCGAACTCGGAGCATTTGATCTTCGTCGCGCCTTCCATCAAGCGCGCGAAATCGTAGGTCACGCGCTTGCTCGCGATCGCGCCATTCAGCCCCTTTACGATCAAGTCGGCCGCTTCCGTCCAGCCCATGTAGCGGAACATCATTTCGCCTGACAAAATGACAGAGCCAGGATTGACCATGTCTTTGCCTGCGTACTTCGGAGCGGTGCCGTGCGTCGCTTCGAAAACCGCGTGCCCGGTGATGTAGTTAATATTTCCGCCGGGAGCGATGCCGATACCGCCGACCTGTGCGGCCAGCGCATCGCTGAGGTAATCGCCGTTCAAGTTCAAGGTCGCGAGGACATCGAAATCTTCCGGGCGCGTCAGCACCTGCTGCAAGGTGATGTCAGCGATCGCATCTTTAATCACGATGCCGGCGCCAGGTTTGCCCTCCGGGATTTGACACCACGGCCCGCCATCGATCTCTTCGGCGCCGAAGAACTGTTTCGCCGTTTCGTAGCCCCAATCGCGGAACGCGCCTTCGGTGAACTTCATGATGTTCCCCTTGTGGACGAGCGTGACGCTCTTGCGGCCGAACTTAATCGCGTAGCTGATCGCGCTGTGGATCAGGCGCACACTACCGGAGTAGCTAACCGGCTTGATGCCGACGCCCACGCGAACCTCGCTCGGGAAATTCTGTGCGCCGACTGCGTTCCAGAACTCCGTTGATTTGGCCTCCGTGCCGAAACGAATCTTCTCGAAATTCTTCGGATCTTCCTTCTGCAGAAAGTCGAGGACGCGCTTCGCTTCCGGCGTGCCGGCGGCGTATTCGATACCGGCATAGATGTCTTCGGTGTTCTCGCGGAAGATGATCATGTCGACCTTCTCCGGATGTTTCACAGGTGAGGGCACGCCTTTGAAATACTGCACCGGGCGCAGGCAGACGTAGAGATCGAGCATCTGCCGGAGCGCTACGTTGAGTGAACGGATGCCGCCGCCGACTGGGGTGGTGAGGGGGCCTTTGATGCCTATGAGGTACTCGCGGAAGCCTTCCACGGTTTCGTCCGGCAGCCAGCTGTCGAAGCGGTCCTTAGCAGCCTGTCCGGCGAAGACTTCAAACCACGCAATTTTCTTCCGGCCGCCGTAAGCCTTCTCCACCGCTGCGTCGAGGACGCGCTGGCTCGACGCCCAGATGTCGGGCCCCGTTCCGTCTCCGCGAATAAATGGAATCACGGGCCGATCTGGGACGGTCAGTTTACCTTGGGAGATCGAGATTTTGTCGCCAGCCGGCGGGGTGATGTCTTTATACGGCATAGAACCGGACTGTAACGAGGCACTCCGCACCTGCAACGATTCGCGCGAGGCGCGCGGCCCCTTTGTCATTCCGAGCGAAGTCGAGGAACCCGCGGACGAACCGCGCGTAATGCCACGGGGTCCCTCGACTTCGCTCGGATGACCGCGAGGTTGCCCGATGGATTATGTAAGACTCGGCTCGACCGGCCTCAAAGTTTCACCGATTTGCCTCGGCACGATGACTTACGGCTCGAGCAAGTGGCGCGAGTGGGTTTTGGATGAAGAAGGGAGCCGCCCCTTGATTCGCCACGCGCTCGAAGGCGGCATCAACTTCTTCGACACCGCCGATATGTACTCCGTCGGCGCGAGCGAGGAAGTGCTTGGCCGCGCGCTGCGCGACTTCGGCCCCGGTCGCGAGCGAGTTGTCATCGCGACGAAGGTTTTCTATCCAGTCGGTGAGGATCCGAATCAGCGCGGCCTCTCGCGGAAGCACATCATGCACGCGATCGACAACAGCTTGCGGCGTCTGGGCACCGACTACGTCGATCTCTATCAGATTCATCGCTTCGACAATGAGACGCCGATCGAGGAAACCCTCGAGGCGCTGCACGATGTCGTGAAGGCTGGGAAAGCGCGTTATCTCGGCGCGTCGTCGATGTTCTCGTGGCAATTCGCGAAGATGCTCGCGACTGCCAAAGCGAACGGCTGGACGCGCTTCGAGACGATGCAGAATCATTACAATTTGCTCTACCGCGAGGAGGAGCGAGAGATGATGCCTCTCTGCATCGAAGAGGGAATCGGTGTGATCCCGTGGAGCCCGCTGGCGCGCGGGCTCTTGGCGGGGAAGGGCCGCACGCAAACGGTGCGAGCGCGTACCGATACGTATGGTCAAACGCTCTACGGCGCGCAGATCGCGGCGGCGGACGAGCGGGTGATCGATGCACTGGAGGCCGTGGCTCAGGGTCGAGGGCTTCCGCCGGCGCAAATTGCTTTAGCTTGGCTGATGCAAACACCTGGCGTCACCTCGCCAATCGTTGGCGCGTCGAAAGAACGACACATCGACGACGCGATTGCGGCGCTGACGGTCAATTTGACTGAATCTGAGCTCGCTTCGCTGCAAGAAAATTACATTCCACGCGCAGTTGCGGGAATTTCGTAGCCGTCTTGTAAACTGCTACGCAGAAGCGAATTAGGTAAGATCCGCAGACGAGCGGAAAGTTTGGTATTTTCGTAAGTAGTTGTAGCCGCCATAAACTCGGTAGAAACCGCGAAAATGGCATGTAACCGGCTAAATACTTTGGCCAGTGGAACGTCTCCGCCAGGCCCGAGCTCTATCTTCTACACTTTTCAGTGTAGCGGTTTTTTGCTGCGTTCTCGGTTTGCGGCTCGAGGTCGCGCGCGCGGCCATACGGACGTGGAATGGCGGCGGCGCCAGCGACGACACCTCCTTAGCCGCGAACTGGGGAACCACCGGCGCGCCTATAGCGGGCGATGCGCTCCAGTTCGGCGGCACTTTACGCCTTACTCCTAATCAGGTAGCGGCTCTCTCGATCGCTTCGCTGACGTTCAACACCGGAGCAGGGGCCTTCGTTCTCGGTGGAAATACCTACACACTCAGCGCGGGTGTGACGAACAGCAGCGCGGCAACCCAAACAATTAACAACGCGATCACTCTTAGCGGCGCATCGCAGACTTGGAGCGCGACCTCGGGTAGCCTAGTTTTCGGTGGAAACATCGATATGGGCACCACCGCGCTTTCGATCGGCGGAAACTTCAACACCACGATCAACAATATCGTAAGCGGCAGCGGGACTTTCACCAAGACCGGGACAGGAATTCTCGCTCTCGCGGGCGCCAACACCTACACCGGCCAGAGTTCGATCAACGCCGGAAGTGTTTCGGTTAATTCGCTGGCGAACCTCGCAAGCCCTTCGGCGTTAGGCGCCCCAATGACGTCAGCTTTAGGAACCATCAAAATCGGCGCTACCACCACAGGCGGCACGCTGATCTATACCGGCGGCACCACCACGACGAATCGTGTCATCGATCTCGCAGGCACGACCGGTGGCGCGACGATTGACGCATCCGGATCCGGGGCGCTCACCTTCACGAGTGCGCTGACTGCAACAGGCGCGGGCGTGAAAACACTGACGTTAACGGGTTCAAGCACAGCGGCCAACACCTTCGCCGGGGCGATCGTGGACAATTCTGCGAAAAACACGACCGCTTTGGTGAAAAACGGGACCGGCACGTGGACGCTGTCGGGCACAAACACTTACAGCGGCACGACGACAGTGAACGGCGGCGTCTTGAACCTCCAAAGCAACGCCGCGCTCGGGTTGGGGACGGGTGGGACCACGGTCGCAAGTGGCGCCGCGCTCCAGATCCAAGGCGCTAACCTCGCGATCGCCGACGCGTTGACGCTTCGAGGAACCGGGATTTCCAATGACGGCGCGCTGCGCAATATCAGCGGAAATAACACGGTGAGCGGCGCGGTTACGCTGGGCGCCAATACGACGGTTGGTGCTGACGCCGGTAATCTCACGCTCAGTGGAGTGGTCAGCGGCGCGTTCAGTCTGACGAAGGTCGGCGCCGGCACTCTCACGCTGTCGAACTCGAATACGTTCTCCGGAGCGGTGGCGATTCAGAACGGCACGATCAGCGTTGTCGGCTCCGGTTTGGGCACGGGCACTAGCGCGGTTGGCTTGGGCGCGAGCGGCACGACTGGAACGCTGCAATATACCGGCGCTACGACTTCAAGCACCCGACCTTTAACTCTAGCTACCGGCGGTGCCGGAATCATCGATGTCAGTTCGGCTGCGAGCACTCTGACGCTGTCTTCTGGCGCGTCCATCAGCGGTAGCGGATCGTTCGAGAAAAGCGGCGCAGGCACGCTGGTGCTGGGCACCGCCAATACCTTCACCGGCTCCACCACGATCAATGCTGGCACACTGACCTTGGGGAACGCCACTGCCCTGGGGCCGAGTGCGAGTGCAGCGGTCGTCTTCGGCGCGAGCAGCACTGGGCGGCTGCAGCTGAATGGCAACAACACTACAATCGTTGGTTTGAACACGAACGCGCTGGTTGGCACGCCCGTCATCGAGAGTGGTTCCGCGACGGCGGGCACTGACACCCTGACCGTGAACACGGCAAACTCCGATAGCTATGGCGGCGTTCTCCAGAATGGATCGACCCGCCTTCTTGCCCTAACGAAATCGGGCAGCGGGACATTGACGCTATCAGGTGCAAACACCTATACCGGTAGCACCACAGTCAATGGCGGGACTCTTATTCTCGCCAGTGCTGGGAGTGCGTTAGGATCGACTGCTTCTGTCACCGTCAATAGTGGTGGCACACTTCTCCTCGGGGGCAGCAATCAGATCAACGATACGGCGACGGTTACTCTCGCCGGCGGCACGATCGCAAAGGGAAACTTCAGCGAAGGCACGGCAACGACCCCTGGCATGGGTGCCTTGACGTTGACAGCTACCGGCTCGCACATCGATTTCGGCACGGGAAGCGTTGGTGTTCTTAACTTCGCCAGCTTTACGCCTGGCTCGTTCACGCTCATGATCGATAACTGGAGTGGGACGGCGAATATGCCGGGTGGCGGGGCTAGTGACCGACTCATATTCGATACGTCACAATCGTCGAACCTCGGCAACTTTAGCTTTACCGGTTTCTTGCCTGGGGCCACGCAGTTCGATTTGGGCAACGGCTACTACGAGATTACGCCGACTGCCGCGCCCGAGCCGAGCACCTATGCGGCTGCGGTGCTTGCTGCCCTTTCGGCAGGCTATCACCTGGTGCGACGTCGCAGGGCAGCACAATCGAAGGCGAGCGTGGCCGATTAGCTTCCTTTGGCGAGAACCCGTCGCGACTTCGCCACAAGCCGACGGAGCGCGGCGTCGAGGTCGAGAGCTCCCATTTCTTCCGGCGTGAACCAGCGCAACTCACGGCTCTCAGCACTCTGTCGAAACATCGCATCGGGAGGAGCGGCGAGGATGTAGCGGACGTCGTAGTGCCAGTGCTCCGGCTCTTCACCTCGCGCCGGGATCTTGTGAATGTCGAGATCGAATGGGTCCGGCGTTAGCACCGCGAGTGAATCGATGCCCGACTCTTCCTGAGCTTCACGGCGCGCGACGGCGAGCACGTCTGCGTCGCCGTCGCAATGTCCGCCGAACTGCAACCATCGATCGAGCTTGCGGTGATGATGAAGAAGGGTTCTGCGGCGATCAGCGCTGAGGACGAGAGCACTACCCGTGAAGTGAGCAGGGAAGCAGGAGCGGAGAAAACAGTCAGCCGTCTCAGCGAGTAGGTCGAGCATGCGATTCCGCACCGATGCTTCGTCGCTGTCAGCCAAGAGCGGCAAGGAGCGTAGTTGCGCTTCTATGAGAGGAGAGTTTGTCATAAGACTTCGCCGGGTGGTCGTGCGGCCTGGCTCGCTGTTCTATCGAAGTGCTGAACGGAGGGCCAGCAGAGTTGCGGGTTAACTTCGTCTTGGGCGGTTACTGTCTGTTCTGAAGGTGCCGCGTGATCGCGGAGGCGTCTCCTTTCACGTGGCGGCGGTCTGTCACCGCCGATTCGGGTAATGTCGCAGGCTAAGGTTCGGCGCTTACAAGGTGCCGTTACAGAAGGCGAGCGCCACATCGTCGGCGTCAGAAGAAGTGGGGAACAGGACCGACACGCGAAAGGCGTGGCGGCCGTTCTCACAGCACGCCACGCCTTTGTTCGATCAGTTCCTTTGGGACTGACTGTTAGAACGACAAGCGCATTCCGAGCTGCACCCTCCAACGCGACTCGAGGTCATCGAGCGATTGAACCGTTGGCTCGGCCCCATTGGCCGGTTGGAAGGTGTACTTCTGCGAGGTGCTGTTGAATACAACAGGCTGCGGAGTGCCGAAGGCGCTGTAGCGCTTCAACTGCCCTTTGCTGCTGTCGACGAGGTTCGTCAGGTTCAGCACGTCAACGGTGAGCTCAGCGTCGATGAACTTAACGGGAATCTTCTGCGAGAAGTGCAGGTCTAGGTGGTTAATCCACGGATCACGGCCACCGTTGCGCGGTGCGATGCGACCGCGATAGTTTTTCAGGAAATCGTTATTCGCGATGTAGTTATTGTAAGCGGCGAAGTTTGCGGCGCCTGTCTCACCGGTTCGGCCCACGAATTTAGCACCGATCGGATCGTTGATTCCGGTTGGCACATAGATCAGGTCGTTGCCGAACTGACCATCCCCGTTGAGATCTCCATTGTAGAGGACGCTGTAGGGTTTGCCGGCCTCTCCCTGGTAGACCAGGCCTATGGTGCTGTCCCAACCTTTGCGGAATGCGTAGGTGTACGATAGGACACCTAACACGCGGTGGCGCAGTTCGTAGGCAGAGACACTGAGGACGTCCTGGTTCGGATCACCAGCTGTAGGATTAAATCCGAAGTTGGATGCCGCCTGGCTGGAATTCGTGCTATTCACATCAAACGAGCGGCCGTAGGTGTAAGCGAGCTTGCCACTCCAGCCATCGCCAGGGTTCGGGCGCTCGAGCTGCGCTGTGATGTTATACGACTGGCCCTGGCTCGTATTGGTAAGGAGAATTACGCGGTCAAAATCTTTGTTCGCGTTAAAGCCGCCGAAGATCGGCCGCCCATCTTCCGGACGAGTCCCCGTCCGCGGACCGAGGTTGAGATTGCGGTAGGTATAGGCCTGCAGATTGTTCGCGTATAGGCCTTCGACGGTGGCGATCAGGTTAAATGGCAGCTTCTGATCGATCGCAAAGCTTGTCCGGGCGAGCTGCGGCGACTCAAAGTTGGGGTCGGTGATATCGATTTCCGGCGAGGCAGTTCGCGAGGCCGGCGGCTGATTGAGAGGATCGGGGCTGAAGAAACCTGGACGCGCAGTGGTGAAGTTTGTCGTGGTGCGCTTGAAGTCAACGCCAGTGCCGCCGTACTGGTTTGCGTATAACACGCCGAGTGTGCGGCCACCGAAGATGCCGGCACCGCCGCGCATCTGTGTTTTCTTATCACCGAAGACATCCCAGTTGAAGCCGATGCGCGGCGAGATCACCACGTCATCAGGAATCTCGCTCGTGCTTCGCCCTGGAAACGCTGCCGCAAATTTTGGGTTAAAGAATGGGTCGTCGGGGAAGATATGGGTATCGACACGGAGACCGGCGGTCAGGGTCATGTTCGGCATAATCTTCCACTTGTCCTGAAGGTAGCCGCTGAAATCGAACTGCCGAACCTCCGTGACCGGCGTCGTCCCCGGGGTAGTTGGGATGGTCAGGGAATAATTGCTCGGTTGGCCGAGGCGATAGTTCTCGGTCGCAGTCTTACCGAAGGCGGCGCGGAAATCATAAGCTCCGTAGAAGTCGCGCAGGAACTTATTCTTGAACTCAATCAGCTCGTTATTCGTGCCGAGCGTGATCTGGTGATTACCGATGAAGTAATCTGCATTCACAGTGGCTTCGATGATTTCTTGTTTCAGCGAGTTTTGCTGGCTGAACTGCTCTGAACCGAACCGCACATCGCCGAATGTTTCATGGACATTGACGGCCGGGAAGAACCCATGCGAGACGCGCTCGGCCTGGAAGAAGTTGTAACCAACACGTGCTTCCGTGGAGAAACTTGGTGTCCACGTATCGAACAATTCAGCGACAATCGAGTCGGTCTTAATCGGCTTGTCGTACTGGCGGCTGTTTAAGTCATAGGTGCTGCCGCGGCTTAGGCCGAATTGGTTAAAGCCGTCGACATGGTTATAGCGGGCCGACAAGCGATGCCCCTGAAGGAAGTTCCAGTCGAGCTTTACGAAATATTTTTCGTCCTCGACCTTCTGCGATTCGTCGCCGATTTCGCCCGGCTCAAAGCCATATTTACCCTTTGTGATGTCGATGATGTTTTGGACGCTCGCGAGATTGATCTTCGATGTGTCGCCATTAATCGGAAAAAGAGCGCGCTTCCGTTCGTAGCTGGCGAAGAAGAAAAGCTTGTTTTGGATGATCGGGCCACCCAGGCGAATGCCATAGGTATACTCGTAAAAATCACCCACCGGCTGGTTGCGTGAACCCTCGCCGACGAGTCGCTCGTCACGTCCGAGAGCGTAAATCGATCCGTGGAATTGGTTATCACCGCTGCGCGTGATCGCGTTGATCGAGGCGCCCTGAAAATTGCTCTCGCGCACATCATACGGCGCGATGTTCACGCGGAATTGGTCGATCGTATCGAGACTGATCGGCTCCGCACTTTCCGTCGGCGAGCCCGTTCCGCCACCGGCGGTCGCGAGACCGAAAGCGTCACTCGTCGTCGCACCGTCGATCTGGATGTTGTTGCCGCGGTTGTTCTGGCCTGCGGCCGAAGCGCCAGCCCGTCCCAGCGTGCTGATCTGCGGAGTCAGGCGGATGTAATCGTTCAAGCTGCGGGTAATCGTCGGCAGGGCGCTGATGTCTTCGCGAGTGACGTATGTGCTCGTGCCGTTACGATCCGAGCTGTAGAGATCCTCGACCGCGCTGCCCTGCACGACCACGCGCTCCGTGGTCGCGCCGCCGCCTGTGTTCGCTTCGACTGCTTCACTGCCCGGCTGTTCCGCGCCGCCTGCAGCGCTGAGCTGCAAGTCAGCCTCTGCGGTTTGCGAAAGAGTTGTGAACACGCCTGACTTGCTCTTCGACGTTCCGTTCGCCCGCGCCGTGATCTTGTACGGCCCGCCGGTGCGGACGTTCGAGATATCGTAACGCCCGCCCGCCCGGGTGACTGAGTTGTAGGTGGTTCCAGAAGAGGTATCGACGGCGATGATCTGAGCACCGGCGACCGGTGCGCCGGAAGCGTCTGTAACCAAGCCGCCGAGCGACGAAGTGGTCACACCCTGGCCGCGCATCTGTGTGAAGGCGAGCAGGTTGAGGAAGAGAAAGAGGCACAACAGGGCGACGCGCGGTTTCGATTTCATGAAGGTCAGCGTTTATAGGGATTCGGCGTATGCGCTGGCCAGACATCTTTTTGAAAAATTTGAACATTTTTTAACCGCCGAGGTCGTAAGCACTTTCGGCTGCCCGGAGCTTGGGTAGAACGTGCCTTTTCTTCCGGATAGGCGGTAGGTCGCAGCTATTTGTTGCGTGGTTGAAAGCTAAACCGCTAGCACTCACGAAGCGCCGCTGGGTCGGCCATCGAACCTGCGGCAAAAAAGAAACCTCGCGCCGCCGAAGCAGCGCGAGGTCTTCGATCCTGACGTGATGGAGGAGGGTCTGGACTTCGTACACTTCCACCAGGCCCACGCCCGTCGGGCTGTTCGCAGTGCCGCTCACCATGGTCGTGTAGGCGCCTGGGTCGAGCCGCACCAGTAGCGCGGATTCGAGATCATTCGTCGGCCCAAGACCGCTCGCGACGATGTTCGCCGCGTTCGCGTTCGTCTTCCAATCATCGTTCGCGCCAAGCCTATGCAGTGCCCAAGATCCGTCTTGATAGTGGCAGCTTTCCGCTGACCGGAACTGCGCCTAGGCTTCGGGGATGAAACCTCTGCTTTCCTTGATTCTTGCCGTTGCGCTTACCGCCGCCGCTGCAGCCGGCGCCGCGCCTTACAGGATGTGCGTGAAGCAAAAAGACGGGACCTACAAATGCAAAGCGAGCGGCAAGATCGAGAAGGAGCCATGCTGCGCCACGTGGACAAATGCCCCGTCGACGCCGCCCAAGGGCAAGAAATAGCTGGCGAATTCTCTTCTATAGCGGCGGTCTGTCGCCGCCGATGCACGCGTAGCTGACAAAAGAGCCGTCGGCGCGTTTACAATTCGTGGTGAGCGTCTTCTGTAGCGGCGGTGTGTCCCCGCCGACCCGCATGTCGTGGTCAGCCGAGAGCTTCGTGCTCGCAAAGCGCACCCCAGAAGACTCGCGCTGCCACGCGCTAAGGCGACGAGCTACTGAAAGAGCGCCTCGATCACGTCTAGTATCGCTTTGGCGGGCTTCAGCACGGGCGCCAACAACATCTTCGCGAAGTGGCGCTCGACGGCTGCGATTAGCCGCGGCTTCACGTCCGCCTGCGGATGCGACATCGTGCCGGTCAGGTGCACTGGAGTCCAGAGGTATCCCCCCTCCGAGCGCACGAAAACTTCCTCTCTCGCGCCCGGGAATCTCTCCACAATCTCGGGTGCAACTCCGAGTTCCAGCGTCGCGTCCAGGCTCTCGCCGCGAATCGTCGCGCGTCCCCGCACGGCGATCACTTTGTTTCGCTCGAGCATCACGTCCTTCAGCTGGAGACGCTCAGGGGTCCAATCGTAATCTGCGGATGCCTTATCGAGACGCAGCGGGTTCAACTCGGATTTTCCGGTAAACAACGCTGCTTGCTCGAGCGCGGCGAAGTGCTCCAGCACCACGTGCAACACCGCGACCGAGCCTCGTGCGCTCACGGCTGCGTTCGGCTCGGCTTTCTTCTCGATCGTACTCGTGCCCTCGAAGCTCCCCTGCACCCTGTCCCGCTGCGCTTCGTTCAGGAACGGCGCGACCGGACACGCCTCGAACTTCAGCCGGAGGTCCATTGATGGCTCTTGCTCGAACCGCATCCAGCCGTTCACAGCGACGCTGCTTTTCGCGCCGACCGAGAGAAGCCCTTCGTCGATCCGAAGCTCCGGTTTCCCGTAGAATGCTTTAAACCGCTCGACCTTCATCTGCGGGAACTTGCCTTTCTGGAAAGTGCCGCCCGCGCCTTGCGCGATCAGGTTCTTTCCCTCGGTCGTGAAATCAGCGTGAACACCGCGAAGCTCGCCGCCGTCGCTCTTCGGGTCGCCCCACGCGAGATCGGCCCGATCCACCGTCGTCTTACGGATGTCCACCTTGAAGGAAGAGAGCGTCGACGAAGCCGGCTCGAGCTCCGGCATCGGGAATTCATCCTTCCGGATCGCCTCCGCGGCGATGCGCCCGAAAGCGACTTGCAGATGTTCGGCGTGCAGGCCGTCGATGCGCCACTTGCCGCGCCAGAGTTCCAGGAGGCTGCATCGCGCGGAGAGATTCGACGCGCGGATCTCAGTCACAGCGCGCGGCGGCGCTGCGGTTCCGACAAAACCGCGCGAGAAAAACGAGAGACCGTTCGCCGTCAGCGGCAGGTAGCCGGCCTCTCCCTGGAGCTGTTGGGCCGTCTTAGCGCCGATATGTTTTCGAAGGCCGGAGCCCTCAGCAAACCTGACGAAGAGCCGGCCCGCGGCAAAATATCCGACTACGGCGAGCAGCAGCACCAGCGCGAGCAAGATCCAGCCGCCTCGCACGGCCCAAGCACGGCAAAGGGATGGCTGGGTGCGAGACATGCGAGTCGACTGAACGGCCGAAATCGGAGATCGGAAAGCGAGAAAGCCGAAATTCCGAGCGCTGGAGGTGCGGCGAAGATCGACGCGGCAAATCGTGAGAAAGCTCCCGCCGCGAGGAGCATGAATTCGCTTGCCATCGCGCCCGCCGAGCGGACCAATCGATGTCGTGAAGTCCAAGGCCGAGATCGTTGCGAACTGGCTGCCGCGTTACACCGGCACGCCCGCGAAAGAGTTCTCGAAGTATGTGCTGCTGGTGAACTTCACCCAGTACGTCCACCTCTTCGCCGAATGGCACGGCGTCGAAGTGCGCGGCCTCAATCGCCCGATGCCGAACGCCACGGCCAACGGCATCACCATCCTGAACTTCGGGATGGGCAGCGCCAGCGCCGCCACCGTCATGGACCTGCTCAGCGCGGTGAAGCCGAAGGCGGTGCTCTTCCTCGGCAAATGCGGCGGCTTGAAGCGGAAGAATAAACTCGGCGACCTCATCCTGCCGATCGCCGCGATCCGGGGCGAGGGGACCTCGACTGATTATTACCCGGCCGAAGTTCCCGCGCTCCCGGCCTTCTCGCTCCAGAAAGCGATCTCCACCACCATCCGGAACCACGACCTCGATTACTGGACCGGCACCGTCTACACGACGAACCGCCGCGTCTGGGAGCACGACGACGTCTTCAAGAAATATCTCGCCCGCATCCGCTGCATGGGGATCGACATGGAGACCGCCACCGTCTTCATCACCGGCTTCCATAATGAGATCCCGACCGGCGCGCTCCTGCTCGTCTCGGATCAACCGATGGTGCCGGAAGGCGTGAAGACCGGCGCGAGCGACGACGTCGTAACCACGAAGTTCCTCGATACGCACCTGCGGATCGGGATCGATTCATTGAGCGAGTTGATCAATCGCGGTCACACTGTGAAACATCTGCGGTTTTAGGTGTTCCAGCCGTGGAGAACTGATTTCGCCACGGATCAAACACCAGATAAGAGACGAGCGCTTCGGGTTCATCTGTGAAAATCTGTGTTTGTGGCATCAGCCCCGAAAGAGAAGTGGACACGGTCAAGCGCAGGGTGAGACTGTCTGACTACGGGAGATGCGCTTGGTGCGCAGCCTGCTTCGAATTCAGCGACGATCCCAGAGCAAACCTAATATGAACGCCATCGCTAAGCTCGCTCGCAACGTCAGCGGCACGCCTAAGGTGAACCGCAGCGGCAAGTCTACGGGCGTTCGTGAAATTCGGTTCGCATCCAATGGTGACGCCCGAAAGGCGGGCAAGTGGGCGATCAAGAAATACGCCGGAGTCTTCAAGAAGCTTGCGGGCTAATGTGCCGGGGTGAAGGACGCCCCGCTTTTCCTCACCGAGGAGACAGTTGTCGAATACCATTCCGAACAGATCAAACTGTTCGGCGGATTAGAGGGCCTGAGAGTTCCGGCCTTGCTCGAATCTGCACTCGCGGCCCCGCAGAATCTGTATCACTACGACGACGATGCGGGGCTTTTTGATCTCGCCACTGCGTAGGCGTATCACATCTCGCAAAACCAGGCGTTCGACGACGGGGACAAGCGCACGGGGCTGCAGTCAGCTCTCGGATTTCTAAAGATCAACGGATACGCTCGGTCGAAGCGTCTGAAGAGGATCTCTACGAGGCGATGATTAGCCTCTTGGAAGGGCGCGCAAATCGGAAGGAATTTTCAAAGTTTCTGAGCGGATGTGCGATAAGAGAGCGTGAGTTCGCCGCCTGGTTACGGCGACTGTTTGGCGTTTGATCATCCGTCAGTGCAATTCCGCCACATCGAGTGATTCCAGCTTTCAGAATTCCAGCTTTCCCCATTACGCCACCACCCTGATCGTCCAGAAATCCGCCGCCAGGTCAGTGTCGGTCAGGTAAGCATACGGCATCGTGAAATAGCCTTTCGTTCCCCAGCCGGTTCCCCACGAGTTCCGGCAGATGAAACTCCGCTTCGCGTCATCGTAGCCGACCGCCGCCACCGCGTGTCCGCCGAGCACCTTCTCGCTGCTCGCCGGCATCGGCACCCGTCCGGTGCGCGCGACCGCCTCGGTCTCGAAGCTCTCATAGACCGTGAACCCGAAGACGAACGGGTAACCACTCGCGAGACAGCCTTTCATCTGCGGGAGCGTCTGCACCAGCCGCTGATAGCTGACCGCCGTATGCTTCGCCGCCTCCGTGTAGCAACTCTGCGGCGGCTTCGCCCGGAACTTCTCGATCTGGTAAGGCCAGAGCGGCTCCGGGCAGGCGCCTTGTTTCGCCACCGTTTTGATCCCGTCGCGCAGCATCGCGCCGCTATCGGAGTTCACGCTCCCTTCGAGCACGCGCTCGTTGTAGTAGATGAAGAGCCGCGACGGGACGAACACCTGCGGCAGCTTCTCCTTCATCTGGTCGAACTCGATCGCGCCGCCGATCGCATTCGCGGTGCAACTCCCGAGCTGTCCCTGGTCATACACCGGCGGGCATTGCGCGCGCAGGTCCACCTTCGGCGGCATCTGCCGCAGGAAGACCGGCGGCGCCGCGTAAAGGAAGTCGCGTTGATCAGGGAAATCCGGCAGCCAACCGAAGCGGGCGTTCGTCCGCCGCGGGTGAACAGGAGAGCTGGCAGGTGAGTTCCGCTTCGTGGTCCTTGGCATCACGCAGCCTGCGCAGACGCGAGACCGGTTGTCGATGCTCACGAGGATCGCTATTCCCAGCTGAGCCGTCGGCGCTTACAAAGCGCCGCTACAGAAGAGAGTGCGATGGAGGCGTTTATCGCCGTCTGCCTAACTCGACCTTCGATATCATGGCAGGAATACCCGCCCTTCGACACTTTCCACTCTCGCCGGCGTCAGCGAGCTGCCGATCCTTGTGTCTGCCGGCTGTGGCGAATGCTTTAGGCGGGATTACGGAATTGGAAGTTCCTGAAATTCATTAGCTCGCACGGCGGCAACCGCGGAACGAATAGTCGGCGCAGCGGCACGAATCCTTCGAAGATCGTTGGTTGAGAGTTGGAGGATGGCGATTGGAAACTCCTCCAGATTTTGCTGATAACGAATGCCCTGGTCAGAAGTAATAAACAGATCGATTCTTTTGTCGCCAAGCGCAACAGCTCGCCGTTCTTGATACCTGTCCAACCTCGCCCCTGGACGCTTACGCACTCGTTTCCTGCGAGCAACTTTTGCAAAGGGCAGGGGATGCATTCGTCCAGGAGAATTGTCATACCGGCGCGAGCAGCGCCGACTCCGACCGCTCCAGGACCGCCCGCGCCATCTCACGCGTCACCGATGGAAAACAATCGAGAAATTCATCGAGACTATAATCATTCTCTAAGTACTCGAACAGCGTCTTAACGGGGACGCGAGAGCCCTTGAAGACCGGCGTGCCTCCAAGAATGTCCGGGTCAACCGTGATCAGGTCGCTCGATGCCATGGCCGAAGGTACCGATTTTCGTCCGCGCGTAAACCACCTCGAATAGCGCTCGGTTCGGGTTTCGCCGCGTGGGGCTCTGGCCGTCGAATCGTCTTGTGGCGGCTCCGACTATTCGAGCCGCAGGCTCCGACGAGGATGCCCGGGCCCTCCTAACTGCTAACGACTAACCGCTAACGCGCAGAACGCTTAGCGAAGCGTTTGCGCTGCGTGTATCCGACTGCGCAAACGGCGAGAATGCCCGCTGCCCATGTGCTTGGCTCGGGAACTTCGGTCAGCGTTAACGAAACCGCGGGCGTTCCGCTGAACGTGTCCGCGTAGTTGACCAGGAAAGTGTCAGCGCCCTGCGTATAGGTGGTTCCACCGGTTCCGGTCGCGTTCGAGAATGCTCCGGTTTCTGGCCCTGTATAGGTAAAGATGAAAAACTTATCGCCAAGGGCTAGCGGTGTTGCCCCCATTGCCAATGACAACGCACCGTTAATAGTCAGGGGACCGGTGACAACCGTTTGATCATAGAGCGTTCCCGCTCCCGTCCCGGTCGGACCGGAGCCACCGTTTACATCGGCGAGATAAGTCGATCCTGTAGCCAGAGTAAGCGCGCCGGTGTAAAGAGTCCCGGGACTGTTGCCGGGTGAGAGAGTACCTCCGCTGGCGACGTTCACGGCACCGCTAATCTTTCCACTACCACCCAGGGTTCCGGTATTGTTGACCGACACGCTACCGGTTCCTGTTCCAGACCCACTTGTATTGTTCACCAGCAAGGTGCCCGCGTTAACGTTGGTTGCGCCGGTATAACTGTTCGGGCCTCCCAGAGTAAGTACGCCAGTACCAGTTTTTGCCAGGGCTCCAGTCGCCGCGGCGGCGGTTCCGGTCTTGTCGCTTATCACGCCGGCAAAAGTTGTCGACGCATTGTTGCCCCCTACTGTCAGCGTCGTCGCGGACGGGGTTCCTCCTGAGTTACCCAACACGACATTGCTCGTCCCTGCGCCGCTGCTCGACAGCGATGCAATCGCGGGTGCCGCACTTGTAAAGTTTACGGTTGCTGTGCCGCTGCTTGGATTCATAACGAGTCCCGCCGTGCTCGCAGTACTGCTGCCAAAGGCGGAGTTACTAGCTGCCGTGATCGTTCCGGCGCTCACCGTAGTTGCGCCAGTATAGTCATTTGTTCCGCTAAGAACGATGTTGCTGTTCGCGGCGCCACTCCCAAGAAAAGTTAGCCCAGCGCCAGCGCTGCCAGAGATATTTCCAGACAACGTTCGGATCGCGCCGCTAGTCGTGGTCGCGTTAGTAATTTGTCGCGTGCTCGAACCAATGCCCGTTGTCATGCCCCAAACATCGGTACCGCTCCCGCTGAAACTGAAGTTTCCACCGATAGTAAGAGATGTCAGAGCAAAGGTGATACTTGTCGAACTCTGAACGGTCCCGCCATTGATCGTCATTGCGGCAGTGCCGAAAGATTTTGCGCCGGTCACAATGACGGTGCCAGCGTTCAAAGTGAAACCGCCGGTGTAAGCGTTCGCCTGGCTGCCGATATTCCACGTCCCCGCACCATCCTTGATGAAGCCGGAACTGCTATTGTTTGAAACGGTCTGACCAGTCCAAGTGAGAAATCCCCCGGTGCCGATGTCGAACGTCCGCACGGAACCATTCGTGCTCAAAGTGCCGGCGGCGGTCACAGTCACCGTCACACCAGCGTCAACTTTCACGTCTCCGATCGAAACCGTTGCGAATGTGACGAGGGAGTTTGCTGTGAATTCAGCGTTCTTGTTTGCTGTGTAAGCTGTCGAAAATGGGCCAGTCGTAATCGTACCCCAATTAGCCGCGGTCCAAGTCGCTGAAGTGCCGTTCGTGCTCCAAAAAAGATCAGTCGGGCCTACTGCGCTAGCCAACGACGTCAGAGAAACCTTTGACCCTGACGGGGATGAAGCAACGCCGCTGCTACCAAACAACCCGAGATCGAACGGAACGTAAGATTGAGTCACCGTACTGTTCGACATGCTATCTTCGTCAGCTTGCTGATCAATTACGTAATTCCGAACGGTTGACCGGCTATTCGGCTTCAACAAGCCGAAGCTGCTATGCCGCCCGAGCACGCGCTCGGCGAAGCCGTGCATGAAGAAATCCGATCCTCCGAAAGCTGACTCGGAGAAGATCTCGTCGAATGAGCGATACCGATTGTCGTCATTCAGCGACAACGGCGAAGCGGTCGCGGAGCTAACCGAGAAAATCACTGCTGCCGAAAATGGGGCGACGAGTTGGTACGAGAAGCCCTTCATAAAAAGAATTCTGCTCGAGACCGCTTGAGCAGGGGCATGTGATCATTCCGTACGGACAGGGTCAACGAAAATTATCAGAAGTAATCTGAGGAAAGTTGTTTATTCGCACGTAAGTATACGTACGCGACCGGGAGTTGCACCGGGGGATCTGCTTCTTTGATCGTCACCGAGAGCCACGGGGTAATGTCCGGGTCCAGCACCCGACCCCTTTGGAGCCTGCACGGCACCATGCGGAAGCTGAAACCGCTGCGAAAGAGCGACAATGCCATCGCATTTCTCTCGTCGAGCCGTCATCCTCACCCCGCCAACCGGCTCGGCGTCGCTCCCTCGATGCGCACACATCCTCAGCTAAAGTGCGTGGCCGTGGCTGGAGCGCCTGTCTCGGCACGAGGATCGCTACGTCACCCTCGGCGATGTCGCGCCGGGGACACGGGACGCGGTAGCTGAAGCTGGGTTCGACTGCGTTTAACTGATGGGGTCTGGCGGCGGAGCGCGATCGGCCGGCTCATCGCCCGCACGGACGAGGCGCATCTTCGCGACTACGATCGGGCGCTGCGGGGCTGGAAGACGAACGATGTGCCCGGCTCTCCGTTCTCGATCCAAGCGTACGAACCCGATGACCGCATGGGCGGCTGGCGCGGACTGGGTTCTTGCCGCGGCGCGCTCGCGCAACGTGGCATCGATCTGGTGCTCGATTTTGTGCCTAACCACACGGGGTTCGATCACGAGTGGATCCGCGCAGCGCCGGAACTGTACGTGCAAGATACGCTGGTGAGTTATCGGGCCGAGCCAGGTCTTTACCGCGCAATCGAGGGGCCAGGCGGCGGCGACGTGCGCTTCTTCGCCTGTGGACGGGACCCGTTCTTCCCGCCGTGGCGGGATGTGGCGCAGCTGAACTACTTCAATCCCGCGACCCGCGAAGTGATAACGAACGAACTCCAGACGATCGCGCTGCATCGCGACGGCGTCCGCTGCGACATGGCGATGCTGGTGCTGAACGCGCCAGCGCAACGCTACGCTTCGACCACAGCGCACCAACGGAGCCGGCGTCGCTGTGTATAGCCGATGGCCAGCAGAGCGAGCGCTCCTGTTGCCCAGGTGGTCGGCTCCGGCGCGGTCGTGATATCGCCGTTCAATCCGAGGCCAGAATCGTCGAGCGGGCTCAGGATCGACGTGGCGGCGCTGGTGTTGCTGAACTTCGGCAGGTCAAACGAGCCGAGGGACGCATACGAAGAATCATTGTAGCTCGTGCCGTATTCTTCGCGCGCTTCCCACTGCGGAGCCGCAAGCAAGGGAGAACGGCGGGATGACCGCACAAACACCCATGATCCCACACCGGCAGTGCGAAAGTCGAAACTCGGGAACGCTTCCATGGTCAGAGCGCCCGGGGCCGCCGTAGCTGAGAAGATCTCGTCGAACGAGCGATATCGGTTGTCCTCATTCTGCGACACCGGCGAAGCGGTCGCGGAGCTGACCGAGAAAATCACTGCTGCCGAGAATGCGGCGACGAGTTGGTATGAGAAGCGCTTCATATAAAGAATTTTACTCCAGACGGCTTGAGCAGGGGAATGTGATCATCCCCGTACGGGTAGCGTCAACTAAAATTATCAGAAGTATCTGAGAAACTTATTCACACGTAAAAATACGTACGCGATCGGGAGCGCAGCGGCGGGATCTGCCGGCGATTCAACGACCGAGAACATCATCGCGCAGGCGTGGCGGTTAGGCGACGAACTGGCCGTGATCGCGGTAATCTGAGCGCATCTCCGGCGGAAGGGAACCTCCGGCTGGGAGCACTACGGGACGGTGAAGCATTTGATTTCCGCGACCAGCTCTCTGGCCAGAGTTATCATTGGAAACGCGAGGCGTTAGACAACGGATTGTATGTGCGCATGGGCGGTGGTGATGCGCACCTGTTCCTCGTGAAGCGGGCGTGACCGTGACGCTCGCGAGCTCGCGTGCAGATTCCTTTTGCGTCGCTTCGCGTTGACTTGAATGCTGAGCATGGATCGCGTCCTGTGAGCGGCTGACCCATTCTCTGCTTTGGCCTCATCGTACGCGCGTCTCTTCCGCTGGCATGTGCTGCGTTACCTTGCGCAGCATCCACTGCTCGCTGGGTTGAACGTGCTGAGCGTCGCGCTCGGCGTGTCCGTGTACCTCGCGATTCAGATCGCGAATCACAGCGCGAACCGTGCGTTCGCAGCCACGATCGACGTCGTTGCAGGGAAGGCAGAGCTGCAGATCAGCGCGCCTGGTGGGGAGTTACCCGAGACGACATTTCCAGCTGTGGCTCACACAGCCGGAGTCGCTGCTGCTACACCGGTCGTAAGCGGGTTCGTCACGCTGCCGGATTACCCGGGGGAATACCTGCAGGTCCTCGGGATCGACATCTTCAACGACGCGCCGTTCCGCACCTTCGAACTGAATAGCTTCAAGGCGGGTGAGTTCGACCCGCAGAGTTGGCTTGGGGACGGGAAGGGGATCGCGGTCTCGGAAGAGTTCGCGCGGCTCCACCAGCTGAAGGCCGGTGACCCGATTCGCGCGCAGGTGAATGGAGCTGACCATGAGCTGCACGTCGGTTTCATTCTGCGCGGCGGCGGCAGCACGAATGTCGACCCGCATTTCGCGGCGATGGATATCGGCTGGGCGCAGGAGCTTTTCGCGCGGCGCGGGACTTTGAGCCAGATCCAACTGCAGCTGACGGACTCGACGAAACGGGAAGACGTCATCGCGCGTCTTCGCACGGTCGTGCCGCGCGACGCGATCGTCGTGTCGCCTGCCCAACGCGGGCAGCAGGTGACGAACATGCTCGGCGGATTTCAGCTGAACCTTACTGCGATGAGTCTCGTGTCGCTGCTAGTGGGGATGTTTCTCATCTACAACACGGTCTCGGCGTCTGTGGTCCGACGGCGGCACGAGATCGGGATTCTGCGCTCGTTAGGCGCGACGCGCGCGGAGGTGCGGGCACTGTTTCTAGGCGAAGCGATCGCGCTCGGGACGATCGGAGTGCTGGTCGGAATCGCCGGCGGCTTGCTGTTGGCGCGATTGCTGGTCGGCACCGTGTCCGAGACGATTTCGTCGCTGTATGTTCTGCTCAGCATCCGCGAGGTCGCGGTGACGCCTTTAATGTTCGCATCCGCTACGGTGCTGGGACTACTCTCGGTGCTCGTGGCTGCATGGTTGCCAGCGGGCGCCGCCGCGAAGATGCATCCGGTCCGCGCGTTGCAAGGCGGAGCGATGATCGAAGAAGCGACGAATCTCTCGCCGCTGTGGTGGCTCGCTGGCGTTGGCGCGGTTGTCGTCGCTGGCGCCTTCTCTTACCTCGCGTTGAGGACAGGTCCGCCGTGGCTCGGGTTCGGGGCGGCGTTTTTCGTGCTGACCGGGTTTTC